>WLNU01000036.1 GCA_009699645.1 Actinomycetota bacterium
CAAGAACGTTAGTCATTTGTGTCCAGCCTGCCCAGTCCTCTTCATTGAGTGGATCTTCGATTGAAACAATGGGGTAGGCATCAACTAGAGATGTGTAATAGGCGATCATCTCGTCGGAGCTCTTGAGTGCGCCCTCGAACTTGTATTTTCCATTCTCGTGGAACTCAGTTGCTGCAACATCCATTGCAAGTGCGATATCAGTTCCAGCCTTAAAGCCTGCAGCGGCGATCGCTTCGAGGATTAAATCAAGGGCGGCGCGATTGCTATCAAGGTTGGGTGCAAAGCCACCCTCATCACCGACACTTGTTGCTAATCTGCGCTTTTTTAAAACAGCTTTTAGCGCATGGTAGATCTCGGCTCCCCACCGTAATGATTCGCGGAAGGTTGGTGCACCAATCGGTGCGATCATGAACTCTTGAATATCCACGTTCGTATCGGCATGTGCCCCACCATTTAGAATATTCATCATCGGAACTGGAAGTAGATGTGCATTAGGCCCACCTAAATAGCGAAAGAGTGAAAGATCGGCCGATTCTGCAGATGCCTTAGCAACGGCAAGTGAGGCTCCCAAAATTGCATTAGCCCCCATTCGCGACTTGTTCTTTGTCCCATCAAGCTCGATCATGGCAGAGTCAATTAAGCGCTGATCTTGTGCATCAAAGCCAATAATCTCAGGGGCGATCTCATCGATTAAAAATGCAATCGCCTTTTCAACGCCCTTACCTAAGTAACGTGTGCCGCCATCTCGAAGTTCGGCCGCTTCAAATGCTCCAGTTGATGCCCCGCTGGGAACTGCAGCTCGTGCCTGAGTGCCATCTTCTAATTCAATTTCAACTTCAACCGTTGGGTTTCCACGGGAGTCTAAAATTTCACGGGCTCCGAGAGCTTCGATTATTGCCATAGCGTTTCTCCTTCACCACTTAAAACTGTGTGCCGGTGTGACCTCAACGCTGAAATCGCACAATCTTTGATGTGCTAATCCTACCGCGCTTCAATGGCCGCGATTTGTTGGCTCAAACGCATAGCCTCCTTGCGCAGTGCAGATTCGGCATCGACGCCATTGGCATGTGCCCATGCGATTACCGTCAACAGCGCCTGCCCGACCGCGCTTTCATCGGCCGGCTTTTCTAGATCAACAACTTCAGGAACCACTACATCTACATCGAATTTAGATGCCCGATATAAAAGCTTTTCAATCAATGCAAGTGCGGGCTGGGACATTGCAACGCCATCAAGGGCTGAGGTACGGCCTTTTTCTAGCTTCTTAATCGCCTCCCAGTTGTGTACTACTTCAGCCGTACTCTGCGCCGCACCATCGGAAAAGACATGCGGGTGGCGCCGGATTAACTTATCGGCAATTGATTGGGCTACATCTTCAATAGTAAATGGATCATCAAGATCATCTTGGGCGATACGGGCATGGAAATAGACCTGAAGTAAAACATCGCCGAGCTCTTCACGCATATCAACACGGTTGCCGCTTTGCACGGCATCAACAAACTCGTAAGACTCTTCGAGTAAATACTTCAGTAACGACTCATGAGTTTGTTCGGCATCCCACGGGCAGCCCCCAGGCGAGCGAAGCTGGTCCATAACTTCAACAAGGCGCTGAAGCTGTGAACCTTCCATTTGGCTAAATTACTTCGTTGCGGGAGTTACTGCAGGACTAGCCGAGTCGATAGCAACTACATCGGCCACTGTTGGATCCCACTTACCGTAACGTGGATTAACAGTTACGCCAAGCTCTTTGGACTTAGCGACAATAAGCTTTTGAATTTCGGCACCGACTTGCTCTTGAGGTATACCACTAGCGATTATTGCCTGACCAATTTTATCTGAGACGATAATCGCTTCGAGATAAGAATCCAAGTCATCGGCTGCAATGCCGGCACCAACGAGAGCATTAGGAAGAGCCTCTGCCCCACCCACTTGTTCGATGATGCTTGCACGGCGTGTATCTATTTCAGCCTTTGATGCTGAGATCTTTAACTCTTTACCTGTTGCTACTAGAAGCGCAGTTAATAAGTGAAAGCGAAGTTGTCCACGATTGAGTGACTCACCAGTTTCTAACTGCATCTGTGATGTATCCACACCCACTCGAGCGGCGATAATGGAATCGATGCTCGCCTGCACAGTTGCCTGCGTAATCTTTGTACTACCAAGAGTTGCAGCGGCGCCAACTTGAGAGCACCCAGAGAGTAATAGTGCAGTTGCTACGCTCACTACGGCCAGAATCTTCTTCACTATGAACTCGCTTTCGATGGTTGGCTCAACTCGTTGACGGCCTCAATGACCCAGGTCAGAAGAGAAGTATCCACTATTACCGGTGCACTCTCGGACGGATTCCATGGATTTTGGCTCTTTAGCGCCACTAATACTGTGCTGGCCGCTGATTTATAGAGCGAGCCTGGATACAAACGTGACAGGCGTAACTGCTTGGACTCAGGCAAAGTCAAAGGCGCCAATCGCAGGAACTTTCCTTGGATAACAACCTCGGTCAATTTCGCCGCCTTGGCACGCGCCCGTAGAGATGCAACACCTAAGAGTGCTACCGCTTCAACTGGTAGCTCACCAAAGCGATCTAATAGTTCGCCACGAATTGATTCGACATCCTCGTTATTTTTAACATCGGCTAAGCGGCGGTATAGATCAAGACGCAGTCGCTCACCAGGAACGTAGTCTGTAGAGAGATGGGCATTAATAGGAAGCTCAACTTTGCAATCACTTACTTTTTCCTCAGTTTCAATGATTCCCGCCTTGTAATCATTGACCGCCTCACCCACCATTCGCATATATAAGTCAAAGCCCACATCGGCAATATGTCCTGACTGCTCGCCGCCCAAAAGATTTCCAGCTCCTCGAATCTCAAGATCTTTTAACGCTACTCGCATTCCTGAACCTAAATCAGTATTAGCTGCGATAGTTGTTAAACGCTCATGTGCTAGCTCTGATAATGGCTGATCGGCGGGGTAGAGAAAATATGCATAGGCACGCTCTCGGCCACGTCCTACTCGACCACGTAACTGATGAAGTTGTGAGAGACCGAATCTATCTGCACGTTCAACAATTAAAGTATTTGCATTTTGAATATCTAAGCCACTTTCGACGATAGTTGTACTCACCAAAATATCAAAGTCGCGGTTCCAGAAACCAAGGATTACATCTTCAAGTGCGCCCTCACTCATCTGTCCATGTGCCACACGTATGCGTGCTTCAGGCACTAGCTCTTGTAGACGTGATGCCGCTTGATCAATTGTTTCAACGCGGTTGTGCAGATAAAAGATCTGCCCATCACGCAGAAGTTCGCGGTGAATCGCAGCCGTTATCTGACCCTCTTCAGCCGGTCCCACATAAGTCAAAATTGGATGACGCTCTTCAGGTGGTGTTGTAATCGTGGACATCTCGCGGATTCCGGTCACTGCCATCTCTAACGTACGAGGGATAGGTGTAGCCGACATCGCCAAAACATCTACTGTAGTGCGCATTTTTTTCAGCGCCTCTTTTTGCTCAACACCAAAGCGCTGTTCTTCATCGACAACGACTAAACCTAAATCCTTAAAGACAACGTCATTTGAAAGGATTCTATGAGTGCCAATAACAACATCGACTGTGCCCTTGAGTAATCCCTCAAGAACCTCCTTGCTCTCCTTCGCCGTATTAAAGCGCGAAAGTCCCTCGACCTTTAATGGGAATCCCGCATAGCGCTCGATAAAGGTCTTTGTATGTTGCTGCACGAGAAGCGTCGTTGGAACAAGGACAGCGACCTGCTTTCCATCTTGAACGGCTTTAAAGGCGGCGCGAATTGCAATCTCAGTTTTACCATAACCAACATCGCCGCAGATAATTCGATCCATCGGGTAAGGCCGCTCCATATCTGCCTTGACATCATTGATTGTCGAAAGTTGATCTGGTGTTTCGATATAGGAAAAAGAATCTTCTAATTCTCGTTGCCAAGGAGTATCTGGGGAAAAAGCAAAACCTGGTGAACTAGTTCGTGCAGCATATAAGCGGATCAGCTCTCCAGCGATTTGACGCACAGCTTTTCGTGCACGTCCCTTAGCTTTCTGCCATTCACCACTACCGATTCGGTGCACGGTCGGTGCCTCTCCGCCAACGTATTTACTCACCTGTTCTAGGGCATCGGTGGGAACAAAGATTCGATCTCCTGGTTGGCCGCGCTTTGCCGATGCATACTCAATAACTAAATATTCACGTGTTACTTCGGCGACAGTGCGTTGAACTAGTTCGATATAGCGCCCTATGCCATGTTGCTCGTGTACAACAAAATCACCTGCGCGCAGCTCTAATGGATCAATGGCCGCCTTTCGCTTTGATGGTAGACGCTCGCCATCCTTAACGCTTCCCTTACTTCCAGTTAAGTCGCGTTCGGTCATGAAAAAGATCTGTTCACTCGTACTTTCGAAACCATGCGCAATTACCGATGTTGTTAAATGCACACTGCCCTTAGTCGGTGTTGCATTGAGTTTTTCGACAATATAAATCGGTAGATCTGCATTGCGGAAAATACCGGCATAGCGCTCCAACATTCCATGTCCATGGGTTGCAAACACGACTGTAAAGTGTGCATCAACGGCACTTCGCAAAGCTTCGATAGTTCGCTCAATATCACCGCGCATCGGATCGATCGCTCGATAATCCAAAAACTCCGTATCCTCGGCCAAGTCACTGCCAAATGGAGAGAGATTTAACCTACTAAATCCACAGCGAGCAACTTCTAAGTCGAAGATATCCCAGGACATGTATGTACCAGAGCCGTCGTGTATCGGTGCAACGGCGCCATGCGCCGCATTTGACCAGGATGCGTTGAGAAACTCTTCATTGGTTGCAAGTAAATCACCGGCCCGAGATCTAATCCGTTCGTAATCTATAAATATAACCTGGGTGTTACTTGGCATTCGCGCTATGAGTGTTTCTGTCTCTTCAACTAAAAGTGGTATTAAAGACTCCATGCCCTCAAATGAAATTCCTTCACTAATTTTTTCTAAAAGTTCACTCGCACCCGGCAGGCTATCTTTCAGCTCTTGAGCATGGGCCCGAACTGTCGGGGTAATCAGAAACTCTCGGCAAGGATAGATTTCAACGCTGCCACTGAGAGATTCGAATGTTCGTTGATCGGCAACTTCAAAGTAACTAATATCCTCAATCTCATCACCAAAGAAATCGATACGTATGGGGTGTGCACTCAGTGGCAGAAATACATCGATGATTCCACCTCGGACTGCAAACTCACCACGGCGTTCTACTAAATCTGTCCGTGAGTAAGCAAGGTTTGCTAAATGACGCACCAATGCATCCAGAGATTGCTCTCGACCAATCTCTAACTTCATTAAAGGCAATGTGCCAAGATCTCCGATAATTCGATGGATTGCACCACGCACTGGTGTAACGACGATTGGGTTGGTGCTCTGTTTTTCTAAGAGCGAATAAAGTGTTGCAATTCGCCGTGCCACCGTATCGCTACGTGGACTCAACCGCTCGTGCGGCAGAGTTTCCCACGCTGGAAACTCCATTACATTGCTATGTAGTTCGCGAAGTTCATTCACAAGATCTTCTGCACTTCTGCTTGAGCTTGTAATAACAAGTAAAGGCGCATCATTAACACGTGCAGCAAGTAGGAATGGATACAGTGCAGATGGAGCCACTATGTGAGACACATCTGGTGTCGGCAGAGCGTTAATTAATCCGCGCATCGCATGCCCCCAAACGTCTATAGGCCCCATCTCCCAAAGGGAGGGGGCTTGCATGAATGAGTGTAATTTATTGTGAGCCGTGGCTATTACCTGAGAGGATTGGTTAGTGAGAACACAGCCCAGCGCAGTTGCAGCAGATGATGCCGATCTGCGCGCCGATGTTCGTCGGTTGGGTGATTTATTGGGGCAGACACTTGTACGCCAAGAGGGCCCAGAGCTTTTAGCCCTGGTTGAACAAGTGCGCAAAGCTGTGCGCGAGGGCGATGGTGTTGAGCTTTTAGCCGCACTCTCTCTCGAAGATTCAGTGCAGTTGGCGCGCGCTTTTAGCGCATACTTTTATTTAACAAATGTTGCTGAACAAGTGCATAGATCTCGAGTTATCGCCGATTCGCGCGTCGAAGGTGGCTCTTGGATCGCACGTGCAGTCGATAAAATCGAAACAGCATTACTGTCTCAAACTCCTGGACATGAGTTAACTCGGGAAGATATTGCAAAATGGATTACTGAGATGTCGGTCCGTCCAGTATTTACTGCACACCCAACTGAGGCAGCGCGTAGATCTGTCTTAAATAAAATGGGCCAAGTTGCAGAGCTTCTTGATGACCCACGCAATCCATCACAAAACGAGCGCTTAGCTGAAACGATTGACTTGCTGTGGCAGACCGACGAGCTTCGGTTGGATCGACCAGAACCACTTGATGAGGCGATGAATGCTCTTTACTACCTCGATGATCTATTTCGAGCGACGGTTCCTGAGGTTCTCGATGAGTTTTCGAAGGAGATTAAACGCATCGGAGTTGACCTCCCAGTAACGGCGCGCCCACTCTCTTTCGGTAGTTGGATCGGCGGAGACCGTGATGGAAATCCAAATGTTACAGCCCAAGTAACAACTGATGCGATGGTACTTCAGGTTGGCCATGCAATACGGGTAACAATCGCGGCAATGGATGCACTTCGCCAACTGCTATCTGTTTCAACTCGAATCGTAGGTGCAACCCCCGAGCTATCAGCATCGGTAGAAAAAGATTTAGCGCACATCCCTGAGTTTGAAGCGCGTTTCCTGCGTCTAAATGCCGAAGAGCCATACCGTCTTAAGGCAACGGCGATTGTGCACCGTCTTGCTATGACGCGTGATCGCCATGCAAAGAGTGCGGCACATGTCCCGCACCGTGATTACCGAGATACCTCCGAGCTCTTAGCTGATTTAACCTTGATGCGTGACTCGCTCTTTGAACATAAGGGTGAACTCATTGCTACAGGCTTACTAGAGCGCACGATTCGGACTGTGGCCGCTTTTGGAATCACACATGCAACGATGGATATTCGCGAGCACTCTGATGCTCATCACCACGTTCTCAATCAAATTAGTAACGTCGATGGTTATCTGGCTAAATCACATAATGAAAAGTTTGAAATTCTAACGCAGTTATTAAAGGCTGGCACATCACTAGATGTAGCTCATCTTGATGAGGCAGGAAAAAAGAGCTTTGATACCTTTATTGCGATCGAAGATCTGATTAACCGATTTGGTCCAGAGGCGATTGAAACATATATCGTTTCGATGACTAAGGGCGCCGATGATTTAGTCGCCGCTGTAGTTATCGCAGCACAAGCAGGGCTAGTAAATATCGCCGAGAATAAAGCGCATATCGGCTTTGCACCACTGCTTGAAACCGTTGCCGAACTTCGCGCAGCAGGTGAGATTCTAGAAAAACTACTAAGCAATCCAACCTATCGTCACGTAGTTGCACTACGAGGTGATGTCCAAGAGGTCATGCTCGGGTACTCGGATTCAAATAAGGATGCAGGAATCGCAACGAGTCAATGGGAGATCCATCGCGCACAGCGTTCGTTGCGCGATGTTGCAATTAAGCATGGTGTTACGTTGCGCTTATTCCATGGTCGTGGCGGCTCTGTTGGCCGCGGTGGTGGACCAACATATGAGGCGCTCATCGCTCTGCCCTGGGGATCAGTTGATGGTCAGATCAAGATGACCGAACAGGGCGAGGTCATTAGCGATAAGTACGCACTACCATCTCTTGCCCGTGAACATGTTGAGTTAACGCTAGCTGCATCACTTGAAGCAACGGTTTTAAACCGTGCACCACGACAAAGTCCGCAGGCTTTAGCTATGTGGGGTGATTGTATGCAGCTAGTAAGTGATAACGCCTTTACCGCCTATCGCGCATTAATCGATCACAGCGATCTGCCCGCATATTTTTATGCATCCACACCAGTTGAACAGTTAGGAAATCTCTTTCTAGGTTCGCGCCCGTCGCGCCGCCCCGATGCCCACGGTGGACTCGATTCACTGCGCGCCATTCCCTGGGTATTTGGTTGGACCCAATCTCGACAGATTGTGCCTGGCTGGTATGGCGTTGGTTCGGGGTTAAAGGCAGCGCGCGAATCAGGTAAATCAGATCTGCTTGCAACGATGCTCGATGAGTGGCATTTTTTCAATGCCTTTATAAGCAACGTTGAGATGACGTTAGCTAAGACTGATTTAGCTCTGTCCCGCCGCTATGTAAACGCACTTGTACCTAAAGAGCTCCATCATTTCTTAGAGACTATTGAAGCCGAGTTTAATTTAACTGTCGCTGAAATCCTATTGCTGACGAAGAAGGATTCACTGTTGGGAGATCAAGCGATTCTGGCCCGTACGTTGCAGGTCCGAGATGCTTACCTTTCACCTATCCACTTATTGCAGATTAACCTGCTCAAGCGTGTGCGTGAGGCTCAAGGTGAGACTAATCCGATTGTGCAACGTGCTTTGCTGCTAACGATTAACGGTGTTGCAGCCGGTCTTCGCAATACTGGCTGATTACTAGGTATTAAAAGCACTCTGAGTTCGCTCGAGACCCTGCGTTATTAACGATTCAACAACATCTGCCCCGCGCACAATAAACTCGCCTACATCCTTCTGCTCGATCTTTGAAAATGCTTTAAGAACAAAGTCAGCTGGATCCTGCTGACCCATTGGCCGTCCAATTCCTAAACGCACTCGGAAATAGTCGGGTGTATCAAAGGCTGAAGTCATTGATTTAAGTCCGTTATGGCCATTATCTCCACCGGCAAACTTGCTACGTATTGTAGAAAAACCTATATCAAGCTCGTCATGAAGGGCGATGATATTTTGTGTTTCAACAGAGTAGAAATTAGCAAGAGCTTTAATCGGCCCGCCGCTCTCATTCATGTAGCCCTTAGACTTTGCAAGAATGATTGATTGAACGTTCTCACCAACACCTAATTTATATGCGGCAATCTCTGTGCGGGACTTATGTGATGATAATTTGATGCTATGACGACGAATAAGCTCGTCTATGACCATCTGTCCTATGTTGTGACGGGTGGCAGAGTATTGATCGCCCGGGTTACCAAGCCCCACTACCAACCACGTCATAACGGTAATCGTAAGGGTTAAGCGTCCTTCTTCTCTGCATCAGCTCCAGCTGCTGCATCGGCTCCAGCTGCTGCATCGGCTGCCACGGCTACTGGTGCTACTTCTTCAACGATAGTTGAGCGCTCTGATACGTGAACAACGATCATCTTTACATCTGATTCGAGTTCAACGCCTGCTGGCAGAACTACATCGCCTGCATACAGTGATGTACCGGCTGCAAGGCCAGTGATATCGAGCTCTAGGAAGTTAGGGATTGCAGTTGCCTCAACGCGCACCTCAATCGTGTTGTTTACATGCTCAAGTACACCATCGCGATCATGCTCACCGATTGCATGGACAGGAACAGAAACGACAACTTTTTCTCCACGACGAACAAGAACCAAGTCGATGTGCTCGAGGATCTGCTTAAGTGGATGGCGAACAATCGCCTTTGGAAGTGTGAGCTCCGTCTTTCCATCGATAACGATGTCGAGCAAAACGTTTGACTGCTTCAGAGCAACGCCAAGTTCGCGTGCTGGCAGTGTGATGTGCTGTGGCTTTTCACCGTGACCGTAGATAACGGCAGGAACTAAACCATCGCGACGTGCACGACGTGATGCGCCCTTACCAAATTCGGTACGAACAACACCGTTGATAGTGATCTCTGCCATTTTGAATTACTCCTCTAGTGAAAACTTCGGTTTGAACACAAAGTTCCAGTAAGG
>WLNU01000037.1 GCA_009699645.1 Actinomycetota bacterium
ATCTCTAAGTGGGGCGAATGGGTAAAGAGCAGACCCTTGACAATAAATGGCGCAGATACTCGCTGGCGCATCTTAGGAAAATACGATCTTGTTTCAACCAATGACGATGGAACCATAGGTCTTATCGACTGCAAGGTTTCAGATAGTGCACGCGATAGCGGCGCCTTCTACTCTCCGCAGTTAGAGGCCTATGCATACTCATTGGAGAATCCAGCTGCCGGTAAGGGCCAGAGCGTTGCATCTATCGGTCTACTGGTCTGGAACCCCGAGTCGGCCATTGGGCAGTCACAAGAGAGCTACGGTTTTGGTGTGCGTCAAAAATATCTTCCCGTTGAACGTGATATTCCGAATTTTCTTGCAACAATCGCCGACTTCATTAATGTACTCGAAGGTGAACTTCCAGATGCTGGTCCAGAGTGCACGACCTGTTCCTATCTCATTGCTCGCAACGCTCTAGATCGAGTTTAATCCTCTTCGCCAGAGACATTAATATCATCTGGCTTACTCTTCTTTGGCGCATAGATATCAATATATTCCTGGCCCGACATCTCTTGGATCTTCTTCATGATTTGATCGGTGACAACACGCAGATACTGTAGATCCGTTGAGTCACCTTCAAAATACATAGGTTCACCAAAGATCATTCCAACGCGATGCAGATTTGGAATTATCTTTCCAGTGGGTTGAATCTTGTCGGTATTAGACATCGCTACTGGAATAATCGCTGCGCCAGATTCGATTGCAAGTCGTGCTATTCCTGTTCGACCTTTATATAGACGTCCATCAGGTGAGCGAGTACCTTCCGGATAAATTCCAAGGCAGTTACCCTCGGCAAGAATCTTTAAACCTGTCAGCAGGGCCGCCTCACTGCGGCGTCCACCCGATCTATCCACCGGCACTTGGCCAAGGGCGATAAAGGTGAGCTTTTTTAATAATCCCTTAGGCCCAGGTGATGTGAAGTACTCGCTTTTAGCAAGAAAAGTTACTTTGCGCGGCACAACCAGGGGCATAAAGATTGAGTCACTAAATGAGAGATGGTTTGAGGCGATGATAACGGGCCCTTTACCTGGCACATTGCGTAGACCTTTGACCTTGGGTCTAAAGGCGCTCATCAAAAAGGGTGTCAGAAAAGCACGCAGGACCCCATAGGGAAGGTTATTGAGCACCTTCCTAATTTAGCCGCTATTGCTCCGTATGACACTATCTGAGGGTGAGCAAAGAGCCGATAAGCCCTCAAGATGATGGATTCGATGAGGAGGAGCTCATCCGCAGCGAGTTTGATTCTATAGTCTCTGGACTCTCCCTCGATGAGTCAGCGCCTTCAACATATTTAGATGAACTAGATCGCATAGATCAAAGCCAGGGCTTTGTTGCACCTAATCCCCCAACCCAAACTCCCCGCTCATTTTTTTTCGCAGCACAGCGCGCCGTGCTGCGATGGTTTAAGCGCCCCTTTCATGATGATGATGGAGTCGCACTATGAGTAGCTTTCATTGGGGCATGTACTGCATTCAGAAAAAAGATTGGCCTTCAATACTTCTCTGACAATTAAAGACGCGCTAGATCGGCAACGCCGACTAGGCCCGCCTCATTTCCTAATTCGGCCGAGATAATTCGCGGAGAAGGATGTTTGCCGGCAAAGGGCATGGTGCGCTCTAGAGCCTCGCGAGTTGGCGCCAGTAAAATCTCACCGGCTTCGATTACTCCCCCGCCGATAACCACACATGCTGGATCTAAAACTACCGATAGCGCTGCGATTCCGGCGCCAAGCCACTGACCCGTTGTATTGAATGCAGCTAATGCAACTGGATCCCCATCACGTGCGGCATCGGTAATAGCCTTTCCAGTTAAGCCTGTAACTGTTCCATCACCGCGAGATAACAAGTTACGTGCAATTTCTGGGCTTGCATTAATCGCCTCGCGTGCATGGCGAAGAAGTGCATTTCCAGATGCATACTGTTCAAAACATCCTCGCGCACCGCATCCACATAAATGTCCATCGGGTACTACACGCATATGACCAAACTCGCCAGCAGTGCCAAAGGCTCCGCGATAAAGGGCGCCATTTACAACGACTCCGCCACCGATACCAGTTCCAACTGTCAACATCATCATGTGATCTTCGTTTCGGCCAGCACCAAACTTTGCCTCACCCCATGCAGCGGCATTTGCATCGTTTTCGATGATGACTGGGAGCCCAATTAATTTCGTGAGTTCGGTATCTAAATCAACACCATTCCAGTCGGCGATGTTGGGTGTGGCAAGCATCGTCTTTCGATCAGATGAGACAAAACCTGCAGCCGATACTCCAACGCAAGCAACTGAATGTTGGCGCATTAGCGCTTGGGCGATTTCAGCAATTGTCTGCGTTAATGCACTTCCACCTTGGCGCGGTGTGTCTTTTCTAGCAGTTGCTAAAACTTTACCCGACTCGTCAACGACTCCACCCAAAACTTTGCTACCACCAACATCGATACCAATTGTGAATACCATAGAGGAAAACTACGCTTCGAGCGTTGCTTTAAGTTGTGCTAGCGCAGCATCGATCGTGGCTTTCTCTGCTTTTTGTCGCATCATTGCAGGAATCGGCATTGATAGTGAAACGGCGAGCTCATAAGTAACCTCGGTCGTATCCTCATCAATACTCTTAATGATGTATGAACCATCCATGCCTGTTAATAAATCTGCATCATCTAGTGAAAAACTCAAATGCGTTGGAGCACCAGACCAGTCGTAATCTAAAATTACACGATCCTTCATCATGCCCGCATCAATACTCATCTTGACCTTGGTGATGCGTCCTTGATCATCCCGGGCTATCGCCTCTGCCGACTTAATCGAGGTCGACCATTCCGGATACTTTTCCAGCGCAAATAACGCCTCTGTGACTGCGGCTACTGGGGCATCTATTGAGATGGTGGAACTACTTGAATCGCTCATGGGCCAAGGCTACCCCTCTTCCCTAAATATTAATTCAGGCACTAACGTTAGGAGTATGAATGAAATCACTAATCCCGCCCTAGTCCCTGCCGCCACTGCCGGCAACCTTACAAAGCTCATCGCCGAACGGGCACTCTTTGAACCAGAGCGCATCGTTATGTCTCGCCCACTCGGTGATGGATGGCAGAGTGTGAGCGCAAAAGAGGCCGAAGCTCAGATCCGACAAACTGCCAAGGGATTAATCGCAGCAGGAGTGCAAATTGGTGATCGCGTAGCAATCATGTCTCGCACTCGCTATGAATGGACGATATTAGATTTTGCTATCTGGTTTGCTGGAGCCGTAGTAGTACCTGTTTATGACACTTCATCGGCCGAACAGATCGATTGGATTCTTAACGACTCTTCCTCTGTAGGAATCATTGTTGAGACCCCAGCATTGCGCGAGCTCGTTCAGAGTGTTTTGCCCGCACACACCAAGCACATTTGGACGATGACTGAAGATGTATTAAGTACTCTCAAATCCGCTGGTACCAACATCAGTGATGAAGAAGTCGATCGCCGTAGAAACTCTCTTCTTCCCGAGACGCTTGCAACACTTATCTATACATCTGGAACAACCGGCAAGCCAAAGGGAGTTGCACTCACTCACAGCAATTTTCTATCCGAGTGTGGAAATGTTGTGCAGGCACATAGCGACTTATTCTTAAAGCCCGGTGGATCTACACTGCTCTTCTTACCCGTTGCTCACGTCTTTGGTCGTATGGTCGAAATCGGTGCAGTTGCGGCAGGTCTTCACTTAGCCCACTGCAGTGATCCAGTTGGACGCTTATCGATTGATCTCGCCTCCTTCAAGCCAACTTTTGTACTAGCCGTTCCAAGAATCTTTGAAAAGATTTATAACGGCTCCGAGGCGCGTGCAGAGGCTGCAGGCAAGGGAAAGATATTTAGACAGGCCGCCGATGTTGCGGTCGCATACTCGCAAAGCCTTGATAAAAAAGGAGTATCGCCTCTGCTCTCACTCAAGCACAAACTCTTTGACAAGCTGGTCTACTCCAAAATTCGCGCGGGAATGGGTGGGCGTGTTGAGGCGGCAATCTCTGGTGGTGCCCCTCTTGGTGTGCGTCTTGGCCACTTCTATCGCGGTGCTGGCATAACGGTTCTTGAGGGCTATGGGTTAACAGAGACGACTGCAGGTGCAACGATTAACACGACGAGTGCGCATCGCGTCGGATCTGTGGGACGCCCAGTACCCGGAACATCGATCAAGATCGCCGAAGATGGTGAAGTATTAATCCGTGGTCCAATTGTTATGCGTGGGTACTGGCAGAACGATGCCGCTAACGCCGAAGTATTTAACGCAGATCACTGGTTTCAATCGGGTGATCTTGGAAAGTTAGATGATGAGGGCTTCCTCTATATCGTCGGACGCAAAAAAGAAATCATAGTTACAGCTGGTGGAAAAAACGTTGCACCGGCAGTTCTAGAGGATCGATTGCGTGCACATCCACTTGTTAGCCAGTGCATGGTCGTTGGTGACAACCAGCCATTCATTGCAGCCCTTGTCACCCTTGATCAAGATGCACTGAAATCGTGGGTTGCCAATAACAAAAAAGAGGGCGCATCTATGGCAGATCTAACTAATGATCCAGATCTAATCGCTGTTGTTCAGACCGCTGTCGATGATGCAAATAAGGCGGTCAGTAAAGCTGAATCGATTCGTAAATTTGTTATCTTGCCAACTGACTTCACCATTGCAGGTGGACACTTAACGGCCAAGCTTTCAATGAAACGCGCAGTCATTTCAAAAGAGTACGCCAAGGAGATTGAACAACTCTTCACTAGCCGTTAGATAAAAAATGTGAGCGCTAATGAGCGAGTCAGACTCGCACAAGAGTTACATGATGGGATCGCCCAGGATTTAGTTGGACTGGGCTACTCGATTGATAGCCTTGTTGGCGCACCCGATACTCCTATTGATATACGTGCTGAACTACGCAGCCTGCGCTTTGCAATGAGTGATCTGGTTGAAAAAGTGCGCGATGAAATCTTTGCGCTCAGATCAAGTAAAGAGATCCTGTCAGCCCAATCTGATCCAAATCTAGATTATGAGTTACAGAAAATCTTTGCAGAGCTGCTGCGTAATGTACAGGAGCACTCCCAGGCAACATCGGTAACTATGAGCCTGCGCGATAATGGAGTTGGAGGGGCTGTGCCCAAAGAGGGTCACTATGGGTTAGTCGGCATTGGCGAACGTGTGCGTGGATTAGAGGGGGTTTTAGATATCGAATCAACTCAATCAGGTACCCAGATTTCTATAACAGTTCCCTGGGTGCGAACATGATACGAGTTGTCATTATCGATGATCACGCAGTTGTTCGCGAGGGTCTCAAACATGCACTGATTAGCAATGGCTATGAAATCGCTGCTGAGGCGGCCAGTCTTGCCGAGGCCCGTGCACAGATAGCCTTCGTAAATCCAGATGTAATAGTTGTTGACTTAAATCTGCCAGATGGCAGTGGTTTTGATTTAATCTCTTGGGCACGGGGAATCTCGAAGACTTTAGGGATCGTGGTACTCACCCTTAACGATAGCGATGCGCATTTGCTTGCAGCGATGAATGCCGGGGCAAGTGCCTACATAGTAAAGAGCGCACCGATCATCGAACTAACTGCGGCGATAGATCACTCAACTAAATCACCTCTGAGCTTTAGTGCTAAAGGGATATCTGCGGCGATGAAGGCGGCGACCCAGAGCTTTAATTTAACTGCTCGTGAGTTTGATGTTCTTGGACTCTTGCCTAGCGGGGCATCTACCAAAGAGATTGCATCTGGACTTTTCTTATCTCAGGCGACTATTAAGACGCATCTAGCATCAATTTTTAGAAAACTTGAAGTTGCTAATCGCACGGCCGCCGTAAGTAAAGCACGCAAACACAACCTACTCGTTGATTAATTTTTTGAAGGCATCGGCCCATATCTGCCAATGCCATTTTTCTACGATCCATCTGCGCCCAGCTTGACCCATCAATGTGGCCTGCGCAGGGTTATTGAGCAAGTTAATTGCTGCAACGGCGATAGCAGCGCTATCTAAACCATCAACAACGACACCAGTTGTGCCATTAATCACGGCATCTGGGGCACCACCTGATGCCCCGGCAATCACGGGTAACCCACACGCACTTGCCTCAAGATAGACAATGCCTAAACCCTCAACTTCTAATCCAAAAAATCGCGAACGCGAAGGCATCGCAAAAATTTCGCCTAAACAAATGTAGCGCGGAAGATCGGCATACTGAATCCGACCTATAAAACTAATGTGATCATCGAGTGCATACTTTCTTGATAGTGCCTGCAAATGCTCTCGGTAAGGTCCCTCACCTATCAGCAACAAATGAGCCTCTGGAACCTCTTGCACAATTGCTCGCATTGATTCAATCAAACGGTCCTGACCTTTGCGATGGACTAATCGACCGACCGAAACGATTACTTTTTTCTCGCCCAAACCAAGTGATTCTCGAAGTGATGATGAGTCAATCGGTGCAAAATGTTCGGTATCGATACCTGGTGCAATTTTTACCATTGCATCAGCCGACTTTGGAGTAAGTACACCCGCAATCGCTGTGCGCGTGAACTCACCTAAGTAAGTAAGTGCATCGACAGTCGATCCGATTCGGCGCATTGCTAGGGTGAATGGAAATACTTTCGACCACCAGACTTCATGGCCATGGGTTAAGGCGATTATTCTGCCGACTCCAGCCCGTCGAAACCTCGAAGCCATAAGTGCAAGTGGCGCTGCTGCTCCGAAGACAACGCTTTCTATCTGCTCATCCTTTATCAACTGCACAATGGCGCCCGTGATTCGTGGCGTGGGTAGCAGAATTTTTGCGCGATCTCTGAGGACACGTACACCGTATTTTTCAAGCCACGCAGCGTCATAGCCATCTGTTTGGCCCTGGGCCGAGGTGTAAACAGTCGTAGATCCATGTGGCAATCGTTCAATCAGACCAATAATGAAGCTTTCGATTCCGCCTGCGCGTGGACCAAAATCATTGGTAACGAAGAGAGTTTTTTTAGTAACGGCGCGCCCCAACCAGAGCTTTGCGTCCCATATTTAAATCAGTAGTCACCTTCACGCGAGAGCCAGAGCGTGGGGCATGCACCATGCGACCGCCTCCTAAGTAGATACCAACATGGGAGATAGGACGACCAAAAAATAATAAATCACCGGGCTTGAGCGCTTTGAGTGAGACTTTTTTACCCATGCGCGACTGCGCAGATGATGAGTGTGGCAGTGAGACACCGGCAGCTTGATAGGCGCGCATAGTTAGGCCCGAGCAGTCCCAGGTCACAAGTCCTGCAGCACCAAATACATATCGATCACCGATCTGTTTAAGTGCATATTTAAGTGCAATACCAGCTCGTCCTGAAACACCATTGGCACCTGCTGCTGCGGCAAGCGAGGATGCTTGATCGGCATCTTCTTGAGCTGCTGCTAACTTTGCTAAGCGTTCGCGATCCTCTTTTTTTAACTTTGAGAGGAGAAGCTCAGCCTCTTTTAACTTAGATAAAGCCAATGCCGATTGGGCCGCGAATTTTTTCTGCGCCGCTGCAACGAGAGCTAACTTGTCATTGACCGTCAAAGTTGTTGCACTTAAGCGCTGCTGCGCAGCTTGATACTTTCGAAGTTGAGCAGATTTTCCTCGAGTGATTGCATCTAAGGCACCGGCCGATGAGAGATAGAGCGTTGGATCGCTAGAAAAGAGAAGCTCCAGACCCTGGCTCAACGTTCCGGATTTATACTGCTCAACTGCAATTGTTCCTAGTGATTTTTGTAGAGCTGACAAGCTCGCTCCCTGCACCTCGGCCTTAGCCTTAATCCCATTGAGCGTTTTGGTTAAGATCGCTAACTTCACCTTCGCCTCTTGCGCCCCTTCTGCCGCAGTCGTTGCATCCTCCTCTAACTGCCGCACCTTGGCCTGGACCTCCTCTAAAGAGGGGGCTGCATGCGCGGGAGTGGCAATGAGGGCGGGGCCAGCAACTGCTAAGGCCGCAAGGGCGATAAACAGGGGCTTGGCCAGTGACATAGCCGAAAGGCTAACTACCTTTAGCAGCACTCCTCAACTTCTGAGCGTGATTTTCTCTGTGAAATAACACCGAAACTGGAATGCTAGCGCCATGAGCACCTGCGCCTCCCTCGTAGTAGGCGCTGATGGTTCAACTAGCAAGGCCGGTTCTTCGAGTGGCGTCGGCTCGAGTGCAGATCGCTCTGTATTTCTGGCCCGTCGTGCAGAGTTCGATGTGATCATCATCGGTGGAAATACTGCTCGTAATGAACCATATGCACGCACACCTGTTCCACTCGTTGTCCTCTCACGATCAGATTTAAATCCAGTTGTCGAAAATCCTAAATCACATCTGTGGAACACAACTCCGGCCCAAGCTATTGCGCGTGCACGCCAAGAGTTTGGGCCGCGAATTTTAATTGAGGGCGGCGGCGCCCTTTTAACCGAACTTCTTGCCGATCGACTCATAGATGAGTTTTTCTTAACAGTGACCCCAGAGCGCGGGGGCGAAAACATATTTGATTGGCGCCAAGTTCTCAATCACTTTTCACACTTTAGTGAGAGTCAAATCGATCAGACTCTCTTTTTTCATGCCCAGAACTAGAATGCAGATATTAGGGCAACGCCGCTAACTGCCAATACGATTCCCACGTACTGAACCCTATGTAATCTCTCGCGTAAGAATCTAAAGGCAAGAAGTGCCGTTGCGATTGGATACATAGAGCTTAGGACCATTGCCACCGATACTGATCCCTTTGTACATGCGATACCCAGTAAGAGATTGGCTAGGAAATCGGCAACACCCATAAATATTAAGCTGGGATATTCACTCTTTGAAAAACCACCCATTGTGCGATAACGAAGTGCAATTGCAATAGTGACGATAAAAGTAGCAGCGCGCATCGTGACCATAGTCATCAGCGGACTGGTCTGTGAGCCAATAGAGATAAAGGTAAGTGAGGTACCAAATCCGCACGCTGCACCGATTGCAAGCAAGAGTGGGCGAATCGGTAGCCCCTGCGAAAGTTCGGGACCACTTGCACAGAATGCTCCAACGAGTGCGAGCACAATACCGATTGATGTAATTCGCGAGAGTGAATCTCCGTGCATGAGCGAATAACTCAGTGGAACAACTGCACTCAATGCACTAATCGGTGAGACGACGCCCATGCTTCCCGAAGCGAGTCCCGCATATAAACAGATAAGACCGAAGTAGCCTAGAAAGCCGGCACAGATTCCTGGAATTAAATAGCCCCCGTCGCCGAAGGCCTGCGCACCGCTATCACCAAAGAAAACTACGAGTGTGATTCCAAAGAGCAGACCAATAACTTGAGAAAATCCAAGGACTGCAATCGGTGCATGTTTTTTGCTTAACCGTCCACCCTCAAAATCGGCAGTACCCCAGAGCACACTAGAGAGCAGTGCCAAGAGTGATGCCATACGCACAAGGCTACCGCCCCGCCTCCCGAGATTCCCGCTAGCGATTATTACTCTAAGAGTATG
>WLNU01000038.1 GCA_009699645.1 Actinomycetota bacterium
ACTCACAGATATTGTCATGATTCAAAAAATCTCAAAAAAGAAGCCAACTGCAATACTAAAAGTTGGTCGCTCAGCACAGGGAGCAATCGCTGCAGCCTCTCACACAGGAGCACTAGCCACTGAAGATCGAATTATCGATGCGGCAATCAGAGCGACAGGTGCTGTGCGAGTCGATGATGTAGAGCAACTATTGGATGCGGGTTTAATCTTTGCATCAGGTGTGAAATCACTCGGAAAAAGAGTGGCGATTATTACCACCTCGGGCGGTAGTGGAATTTTGGCTACAGATGCCCTAGAAGCACAAGGCCTAGAACTTGCAGAGTTAGCACCAGAGAGCTTAGCCGAGCTTAGAAATATCATCCCATCGTATGGAAATGCAAATAATCCAGTCGATGTAACCGCGGCCGTAATGTCTTCACCGGATTTGTTTGAAAAATGTTTGGATATTTTGGCACATGATAAGGGAGTAGATTCAATTATCGCCTGCTTTGCAGTCCTTGTGGGTGCAGATGTTGAACGAATCGCTGCAGCTCTGGGTGGTGTAAGTAAAATTCGCAAAATTCCGATTGCAGTCGCACGGACTGGATCTAAGAACTTAGCCCCCAATGCACAAGCAATATTTAGAAGCTTAAATATTCCTGTATTTCCAACACCAGATAGAGCGGTTGCTGCATTGCGAATACTCAATGACAGTGGGAGAGTCATTGAAAGAATTAGCGTAAAAACCTCATCCGAGCTCTTTCCAACTCCTTCTAGCACTGCAACAGAAGTTGAGATGAAGGCGCTTTGGAAAAAAGTGGGCATACCAGTTCCACTATCGGTAGTTGTTAGTGAAGAAAAAGAAATTCAAGCAGCTATTAAATTTGTTGGAGGCCGCGCAGTTTTAAAGGCAGTGGTGCCAGGATTGCTACACAAAAGCGAGGCGGGCGCAGTTGCTCTGGATATTAACGCCGATACTGCACAAGCGACATTTATTTCACTTTCACAACTTTCAGGCAAGGGAATAAAAAATGATGTCCTAGTTGAAACCTTTATTCCAAAAGGTGTTGAGGCGCTAGTCGGTGTTACCTCATCTGCACTTGGAAAAGTTTTGACTATTGGTGTCGGTGGGATTCTTACAGAGATAATCTCTGATGTATCTATTCGCTTATTGCCTGTCGATGAGTGGACTGTGCGCCAAATGATCACTGAAACGCGTCTTGCCCCACTTTTTGCAGGTGCACGAGGATCGGCACCGGCCGATGTAGAGGCATTTATTGCCACAGTTTTACGAATTGCCGAAGTTGCGAGTACATTTCCTGAATCAAGTGAGTTAGATATCAATCCACTGACCGTCTTGCCGCAAGGCGTATGGGTGCTAGATACTGCTTATTCCATATCTACCGAAGGGAAAGGGCTCTAAATGGATGTTGGAACACTTGTAGCCCGAGCAACGCGTGCCTATCGAGATCGCCCTGCAGTAGAGAGCGAAGAAGGAACCCTAACCTTTGGAGAAATCGGTAGTCGTATTTTTCAATTATCCAGGGGATTGCGTGCACTTGGTTTAGAGAATGAAGACCGCGTTCTTGATCTTCAATTTAATCAGATCTCTTATGTTGAAAGCGATCTTGGCATTTCAAGTGCTGGGCTCTGTCGTGTTGCCCTTAACTACCGCTTACATCCAAATGACTGGGTTCGTATTGCCACCGACTGTAGCGCAACTGTTTTAATTCTTGATCATAAATTTTGGGAAGAGTCAGCCCCAGTTCGAGCATTAGTTGAGCATGTGATTCTCATTCACGGTAGTGAGCCTGGCACGATTAATTATGAAGATTTCCTATCGGCACAGATAGCCGAGCCTCTAAACCTTGCAGTAGATCCAGATTCACTTGTTTCTCTTAATTACTCTAGTGGCACGACTGGGAATCCAAAGGGAGCAATTAGAACTCATCGTAATAGAATCGCTAGTTTAAATAATATTGTCACCGATATTTTAAAGCGAGTACCAGATGAGACTGATTGTTGGATTCACGCTGGACCAATTACACACACAAGTGGCTTGTTTGTCCTTCCTTATTTTGCATTCGGAGCAAAGCAGATTGTTCTCTCAAAATTTGATCCAGATGATTTTATTGATGTGATACAAAACCGTGGTGGAAATGCAACAGCACTTGTACCAACGATGATCGCACGATTACTTGCTGTGCCAGGCATGAGCCGTGAGAAGATGTCCAACTTACGTCTACTTGGTTATGCAGGTGCCCCAATGACTCCTGAACATATTAAGCAGTGCTATGAAACGATTACTAAGAATATGGTTCAGTATTATGGACTTGTTGAAGCGATTCCACCCGTAACTGTTTTAAGTGCCAACGACCACGAATTAGGCTTATTTGGCGAGCCTGAGCTGCTCACTAGTGCTGGCAACGCCTGTATTGGAGTTGAGATATTGATCGTTGATGAAGAGAATAATCCCGTTCCGATTGGTGAGATTGGTGAGGTCATCACACGTGGAGACCATGTTATGCGTGGTTACTATGGTGCAGCCGGTAAAGATGCCACTGTGACGAAGGCTGTTCGTGATGGTTGGCTACATACAGGAGATCTAGGTCGAGTAGATATAGATAATCGCCTCTATCTCGTAGATCGCAAGGGTGACATGATCATTAGCGGTGGTTACAACATCTACCCACGTGAGATTGAAGATGTAGTTGCCGATGTAGAAGGTGTACTTGAAGTTGCAGTAATTGGAGTTAAGGACGCTGAATGGGGCCAGAGAGTCGTTGCAATGGTTACCTTAAAGCCAGGTGTCAGTGCAAGCGATGAAGAGATATCAGAGAGAGTTATGGCGCACTGCAAAGCACATATGGCATCGTATAAGAAGCCTAAAGTTGTCATGGTCGTAAAGGAATTTCCACTGAACTCGACAGGAAAAATTGCTAAAAAGGTTTTGCGCCAAGAGTTAGAAGCGAGTGTGTAGTTATGAAGATGGAAGAGCCCGGTCAATATCCTTACACTCGCGGAATTAATGCCGATCCAGGTGTTTGGACTATGGGGCAGTACGGTGGTTTTGGTACACCAGCTGAAACTAATCAGCGATTTCGAATGCTATTAGATCAAGGCCTGACTGGTTTTAGTGTTGCATTGGATTTACCAACACAGCTCGGTTTAGACTCTGATGATCCATTATCCCTGGGTGAAGTTGGTCGGGTTGGCGTGGCAATTGATAGTTTGAGGGATATTGAAATTTTAATGGAGGGAATTCCTCTAGAGAAAATTACTCAAGTACGCACAACTGCAAATTCGATAGGTTATATCTGGGCTGCCATGTTTATAGCCCTTGCAGAACAGCGCGAAATGGACCCTAATAAGTTTGGAATGTTTATTCAAAACGATGTATTAAAAGAGTACATAGCGCGTGGAACGCAGATATTTCCAGCAGAGGCCGGCTTAAAACTCTCTGTCGATGTCATCGAGTACATTGCAACTAAAATTCCTCGTTGGGTATCTCTGGCAATGAGTGGCTATCACATAAGAGAATCTGGTTCAGATGCGGTGCAAGAAGTTGCATTCACTTTTGCTAACGCACGTGAGTATTTAGATGCTGCGATTGCACGAGGCGTCAGTGTTGATCAAATTGCAGCCACATTATTTACATTCCTCTCATCAAATATTGAGTTTCTACCTGAGATCGCAAAGTTTCGTGCAGCACGTAAAACCTGGGCCAGGCTTATCCATGAAAAGTATGAGCCTAAAGATGCCGCCTCTGAAAAGCTTCGAATTTTTGCCTTCACCGCTGGTTCATCACTGACTGCCCAACAATCTATGAACAATGTTGTGAGAACTTCAGTAGAAATGTTGGCTGCAGCCCTTGGTGGAATTCAGACTATGCATGTCTCTGCCTTTGATGAGGCCTTAGGTGTTCCAACTGAAGAGGCGGCAATGCTGGCACTTCGCACTCAGCAAGTGATCGCTTTTGAAACAGGAGTCCTCAATACCGCCGATCCTTTAGCTGGCAGTTATGAACTTGAACGACTAACCGATGAGCTTGCTGAGAAAATGTGGGAGATGCTTGAAGATATTCAAAAACGAGGTGGTGCATTGGAATGCATCAATAATGGTTGGTTTTCAAGTGAACTCTCTGACCAAGCCTATAAGTTTGCAATGTCTATTGAATCAGGAGAGCGCAAACTAGTAGGAGTAAATCTCTTCAAAGCCGATACTCCGCCTTATAAGGCCTTTGAAATTAATCCAGAGAGTGAGGCCGGCCAAGTAGCAGCGCTTAAGCAGGTGCGTGCAAGCAGAGATAATGAACAAGTTGCGCTCACTCTCTCCAATTTATATGCAGCAGCCAAGGCAGGCGAGAACATAATGGAGAGCTGTATCGCTGCAGTTAAGGCATATGCCACAGTTGGTGAAATCGTTGCCGAGCTACGAAAAGTATATGGAAAGTGGATTCCTACCCGTGCTTTCTAAGGTGGGCTAAGACTAATTCGATTTGTTGTGCCCGATAGTCAATGAGTTCGAAGTGTCCAATATTTTCAAGCTCAATTAACTCACTATCTAAGCCGGCGCTTATGTAAGAACCGTGAAGAGTCCTAGAGAGTGCAATAGGAACACGTATGTCATCACTTCCATGAATAATCAAAACTGGTGCGTGCGTATTGAGTATCAGATTTGGATCCATGTCAGGACGATTGAGTGCACTAGTGCCAAGAAACTCTTTGACGGCACCATCATCAAGGTCTAATCGCCAAGCTTCGGCTAAATCTCCAACCGGTGCCAGGGCGATGACGCTCTTAATAAAGGCTGCTGTAATTTCATTTGCAGCAAGTAGTGCTAAATGCCCCCCCGCTGAGTGACCAATCACTACACCTCCACCACAGTGCATGATTGCCGCACGGACATCCTCTAAATAATTATCGGGTGATCCAGGGGTTCTTCGATACTCGATTAATACCGCCTGCCAACCCAGATCTGCTAAGGCTGCGGCATAGGAGCGAAGATGCACTCGATCATATTCAGCTCGCCAATAACCCCCATGAATGAGTACGACTTGTCCAAGCTTTTTTCCTACTGCGCTGAAAATCTCCACTACTTGATCTGGATGGGCCCCATAGCTTTCAAGGCGATCGCCTTCTCGTGAAACTAAATCTAGAACAGATCTATCTTCAGGGTTCATTTATCCTCAACTTTAAGTCTAAATCTCTGTAACTTACCGGTAGTTGTCTTAGGCAAAGATGGTACAAAAACTATTCGACGAGGATATTTAAATGGTGCAATCTTTTGCTTCACATGGTCTTGGAGCTCTTTTATAAGCTCTGGGCTCTCCACCTGACTGCTTTGCAAAACAATATAGGCAACAACGAGCATCCCACGCTCTTCATCTGGTTCACCAACAACGGCCACCTCAGAGACTGCATTGTGAGTCAGCAGAGCATTTTCGACTTCAGGGGCGGCAATGTTATAGCCACTAGAAATAATCATGTCATCTGCACGTGATTGATACTTAAAGTAGCCATGGGAGTCCTTCAAATAGAGATCTCCCGTAACGTTCCAACCATTAACGGCATAAACACCTTGGCGAGCATCATTTAAATAACGGACACCAGTAGGTCCTCGGACCGCTAGAAAACCTATTTCTCCAACGGGAAGCTCTGCAAACTCTTCATTAACGATGATGGCTTCATATCCAGGTACTACTTTTCCAGTCATTCCCGGAACAATCTCATCATCTGATGCTGATATAAAGATATGAAGCATCTCAGTTGCGCCAATGCCATCTATTAATTTGATACCTGTGGCCTCATGCCAAGAGCTCCATGTGGACTCAGGAAGGTGTTCTCCGGCTGAAACACACCTGCGCAATGAGGGCAGCTCTAAATTATTCGTAGACTTTAATATTGCTCGATAAGCCGTCGGTGCCGTGAAGAGAACCGTTACTTTGTTCTCTCGTACCTTTTCGATTAAGACTGGTGGAGGAGCACCCTCCATGAGAAGGGTTGTAGCGCCGATTCGAAATGGAAAGACCAGGCTTGCACCTAGACCAAAAGTAAATGCTAAAGGAGCTGAGCAGGCAAAAATATCATCCTGAAGTGGCTTTACAATCTCTTTAGAAAAAGTATCGGCGATAGCTAAAATATCGCGATGAAAATGCATAGTTGCCTTTGGTACTCCAGTTGAGCCTGAAGTAAATGCCAAGAGACTTACATCATCACTTGCAGTATCACATGCAGTGTGTGAAGTAGGAAATGCCGCGGCCTTTGCAAATACATCACTCTCGCCGCCATAGATCAGTGTTTGGCCGTTGAAGTTCGTAACTAAGTTCCAATCCTCCATGAATCTATGGTCAATGAGGGCAAATTGAACCTTTGCTACACCTAACATCTTCTCTAGCTCATTAGCCCGCTGTAAGTGGATAGTCGTTACCGCTACTGCGCCAACTCGAAGTACTGCCAGCCACAAAATGACGAGAGAGGCAGAGTTGGGACCGCGGAGCAAAATTCGGTTTCCCGACTTCACACCCATTGACTCTAAATAGTTTGCAACCTGCGAAATCTTTGCCAGGAGCTCTCCGTAGGTATAATTTCCATCTCCAGCGATGATTGCTAACTTGTCGGGACCAACAATCTCTATTGTCTTATCAATTAACTCTTGGCTAGCATTTAAGCGCGCTGCGTAGTTGGTATCTATAAATTCTTGATTGAGCCAGGGCCATTGGTCGCGTGGCGGCAGACTCTCACGGGTGAAATTATCCACATGGCCAGTTTTAATGAAACTCATTTGCTTGTCTCCCCGTGTTGATCAATCGCACTAATTAACTCAGCTATGCCTACAGATTTCTCCATCGCACCAAGTAGGACTAGTGGTATCCAACCTAGAGGCTTAGCCGAGAGGTGTAAAGAACTTTCAAGCTCTTTTGCCGTTTCCTTGGCGCCATCGCGATCTGATTTATTAACAAGGAAGATATCGCCAATCTCAAGGATTCCAGCCTTTGAGGCTTGAATTCCATCTCCCATACCTGGAGCCATAACAACTACTACAGTCTCCACAAATTTCATTACTTCAACTTCACTCTGGCCAACACCAACGGTCTCAACAAAAATGTAATCAAAGCCAGCCAACTTGACTATGTTTATGATCGATTCGATAGTTGCACTTAGGCCCCCTAAATGACCACGAGTTGCAATTGAACGGATAAAAACATGTGGATCTAGAAAGTGTTCACCAAGTCGAATTCGATCACCTAGAAGTGCACCGCCTGAAATGGGCGATGATGGATCAACTGCAAGTACGGCAATAGTTTTCCCCTCTGCCCTAAGAGATGTGATGAGGGCATTAACAGTTGTTGATTTTCCGACACCGGGAGATCCTGTAATGCCGATAACGCGTGAAGCCGAGGCCGATGAGTGCACATGCACAGTTGGCTCATTTTCAGCATATGAAATTGCCCGAGCTAACTCTCTGGGGTTCTTTAGCGATATTGATTTCAAAAGCGCTTGCCATTCTGGTTCAGGCATCGAAACCGCAGTCATAGGAGATACTTTACGGTAGTTCTAAAGCTAATGGAATGTTGTATTGAAGGCATTGAGTTGATATCTTCAATCCATGGCTCCTCTTCGTATTGTGATTGCCAAGCCTGGATTAGATGGCCATGATCGTGGGGCCAAGATAATCGCACGGGTTTTACGCGATGCTGGTTTTGAAGTCATTTACACAGGCCTGCATCAAACTCCCGATCAAATTGTTGCTACGGCCATTCAAGAGGATGTAAAAGCCATTGGGCTTTCGATTCTCTCCGGTGCTCACATGGGTTTATTTACCAAAGTTCTTGAACTACTTAAAGAGGCGGGGGCCTCAGAGATTGTTGTTTTTGGTGGGGGAATAATTCCAGAGGAAGATCGTCAAAAACTTATTACAATGGGAGTGGGAGAGATATTTACCCCTGGCGCGCCAACTCAAGAGATTGTTGATTGGCTTAAAAACTCTTTAAAAGCCTCAATATAGAACCGCATCCACTACCTTTAGAAATTTAATTTCTATTGCAAAGGTAGCAGATGCGGTTGCTATAAAGATTTAGAGCTTTAGATTAGAACTGAACATCCTGCTTTGAATCGTGCAAGATCACACCATCCTTGATTGACCAAACTTCGAAGGCTCCACCCATAGGGTCTCCAGCCTTATCGAACTTTGTGTAACCCCAAACACCGTTGTAGGTGACTGGCTTTCCTGCAGCTACATCCTTAACTGCTGCAGTTAATTGATCCCATGAATAAGCAGCTCCACCATTAACGCCACCGACGTTACGAAGGGCCTTAGCAAGGGCCTTAGAACTCGTTGAGCTAGCAGAGATTCCTGCAAGACAAGAAAGTACTGCTGCATCAAAGCCTGAACCATCTACGAAGGTTCCTGGATTCTTTGGGTATGCCTTAACAAATGCTGCCTTCCAACCTGCAGCATCAGTTCCATTTGTCTTTGCAGATGTTCCGCGGATGCCGTTCATGAGTGAAGCGCCAACTGTTTTAACAGCTGAGTCATCATTGAATGCCTCAGTCATGAATGTAGTCGCTGGATCCCACTTCTTAGTACGAGCTAGTGCAGGTGCAAGCTTTGCAAATGAATCTGGATAGTCAATGAATACGAAGGCACTGCGCTTTGTCTTTACAAGTGCTGCTGCTTCTGAGTCATATGAAGCTGCGCCTGCATTCCAAAGTACTGTTCCACCGACGTGGCCACCATTCTTGATCCATGCCTTTTTAAATGCTGTTGCAAGACCAGTACCAAATGAGTTATTAATTGCACCGACAGTTACCCATGAGGTAGCTCCGTAAGCCTTTGAAACTGCCTTTACTAGCGCTACGGCCTGTAGAAGATCTGATGGATATGTACGGAACAAAGTATCGTTGTCTTTGAATGTAGTTAGAGCAGGTGATGAGGCTGCAGAGGCGATACCAATCACGCCTGATGCTGCAGCTGTAACTGTTCCAACTTCAAGAGATGCACCTGATGTAAGTGAACCAATGATGAAGTTAACTTTGTCAGACTTAGCAAGCTTTGTAGCTGCTTCTCTAACAACTGATGGCGCATCTGATACTGAGTCTTCTTGCGCAATCATTTTACAAGATCCG
>WLNU01000039.1 GCA_009699645.1 Actinomycetota bacterium
GGCGAAGATGTAATGATCAACGATTTCGGTAAGTTCAAGAAGGTTGATCGCAAGGCACGTATGGGACGTAACCCATTCACCGGCGAGACAATCAAGATCAAGGCTTCAAAGAAGGCTCGCTTCCTGCCTGCAAAGGGTTTGAAGGATGTCATCTCAGGTGCGCGCAAGCTCGGACCTGCACCAAAGCCAGAACCAAAGCCAGTTGTTAAGGCAAAGCCAGTAGCCAAGAAGGCCGCTAAGAAGGCTCCAGCCAAGAAGAAGGTTGCAGCAAAGAAGAAGGTTGCCAAGAAGGCTCCAGCAAAGAAGAAGGTTGCCAAGAAGGCTAAGAAGAAGTAATTCTTTTTAACTCTTTTTTAAGAGACGGGGTCAGCTAATGCTGGCCCCGTTTTCTTATGCCAGGCACTAATATTGAGCCTATGAAGGAGTACAAGATTTCTTATGCTCCGCCAAAGGGCAAGCCCCTTGGGACAAATGTCGCATTTAAGATCGGCACCACAGTTGTAATTCCACTACTTAATTTAGTAGGAAAAAAGCACTGGCGAGGGGGAGGGAACATCCCCTCAACTGGCCCCGTGATTGTCGCAAGTAACCACGTCTCATATCTTGATGTTTTATTCCTGACGCACTTTCTCTATCGCAACGGCCGTGCCCCGCGCTATATCGGCAAAGAGGGCGTCTTTAAAACTCCGATAATCGGGCGGATTGTTTTAGCTGCAGGCCAAATCCCGGTTGCCCGTGAGGGCAAAGATGCAGCCAAGGCCCTTGAGCATGCGATAAAGATTCTGCAGGCGGGCCACCTTTTAGGCGTCTATCCCGAAGGCACGCTCACGCGCGATCCCGATGGCTGGCCAATGATTGCAAAGACGGGGCTAGTGCGCCTTGCGATTATGACACAGAGCCCAATTGTTCCAATTGCACAGTGGGGTTCACACATTGTGATGCCAACGTATGAAAAGAAAATTAAACTCTTTCCTCGAACTCCTATCAATATCTTAGTTGGTGCCCCACTTGAATTATCGCGCTGGTATGGGCGAGAGGATGATCCAGGGGCATTGATCGAGGCAACTGCCTTTGTGATGCGCGCAATTACCGATCTACTCGAAGAGCTGCGCGGGGAAAAACGCCCAGTAGAGATCTTTGATCCCCATCTATCGACTCTGCCCCGAACCGGAAACTTTAAGAAGAAACGATGAGCAAGATAAGCGTCTTTGGTACGGGCCAGTGGGGCAGCGTAATGGCCCAGGTTTTATCCGATGCCGGAAATCACGTTCTTATGTGGGGCCGTAATCAAAGCGTTGTCGATGAGATTAATCAGAGCCATACTAATTCACGTTACGTAGATAGCAATTCTTTGCCCAACGGCGTTAATGCAACAACTGATTTAGCTAAGGCATTTGATTACTCGTCTATTTACGTGCTTGCAGTTCCTGCGCAAACTCTGCGAGAGAATCTGCACGCCTGGAAGGCTTATGCGCCAGCAAATGCACTATATATAAGCACTTTAAAGGGCATTGAAGTATCTACCCAAAATCGGATGACTCAGATTATTCAAGAGGTTATGGCCACTGATAACGTCGCTATTATCACCGGTCCCAATCTTGCTAACGAGTTAATTCTGCGTCAGCCAGCTGGTGCAGTGGTTGCAGCACACACATCGATTGTTGCAGAAAAAGTAGTGAAGTTATTTGCAACGCCTTACTATCGCGTCTATACATCGACCGATATTTTGGGATGCGAATTCGCAGGTGCGATTAAATCTGTCATCGCTTTAGCCGTTGGAATGTCGATAGGAATGGGCTTTGGCGAAAATACTCAAGCCATGGTCATTACTCGCGGTTTAAATGAAGTGGCACGGTTATCGGCGGCCCACGGAGCCGACCCGCTCACTGCTGCAGGCTTAGCTGGCATGGGCGATCTCGTTGCCAGTTGTGGATCCCCACTGTCTCGAAATCGAACGTTCGGTGAAGTATTAGGGCGCTCAGGATCTATGGCAGTAGCGCGCGAACATGTGGCCAAGACCGTTGAGGGCGTAGCCTCATCTAGTGCAGTTCTTGAAATCGCCCGTAGCGTTGGTATCGAGGTCCCAGTGATTGAGGCCGTCGCCGATGTGTGTGCCGGCACCATTACTCCGATGCAGGCCTTTGACCGCTTAATGGAGATTACAACTCGTGGAGAGAACTTCATACGATGAGCAAGAAAACCGTTGCAATTATCTGCGGAGGACGCAGCAGTGAACACGAAATCTCATGTCTTTCAGCTGGTGGAGTCCTGGCTGGTTTAGATAGATCTCTCTATGACCCAGTTTTAATTGGAATTACCAAGGCAGGCAACTGGGTTTTATTGCCAAATGATTACCCACTGGCAATCATTAACGGGGTCTTACCAACCGTTGATGAAAAGGCCACGCCGCTTGTGGCCGACGTGCATGGTTTCAGTGTGAATGGAAAATCACTCACCATCGATGTGGTCTTTCCGGCTCTACACGGCCCCTTTGGTGAGGATGGCACGATTCAAGGCTTTTTTGAGATTGCAGATATCGCCTACGTCGGTAGCGGGGTAATGGCATCGGCAGCTGCGATGGATAAATCATTTTCAAAGACAATCTTTGCCGCCGCCGGCATGAAAACGGCCTCTGGAATTGTTGTAACGAGTGATGATTGGAAGACAAAGATTTCAGATATTTCATATCCAGTATTTGTTAAACCCGCCCGTGGCGGATCAAGCCGCGGCACGCATAAAGTTAAATCTAGTGCTGGACTAGAGGCTGCGATCAAGGATGCTTTTACCTTTGATCGCAAAGTGATGATTGAGAGCGCAGTTGCGGGGCGAGAGATTGAATGCGCTGTTCTTGAATCTAATGGCAGCGTGCAGGCATCAGTTGTTGGTGAGATAATTATTGATAGTAGATTTGAATTCTATGATTTTGAGGCAAAGTATTTAGATAATGCCACTACGGTTAAAGTTCCAGCCGATATTCCAGCCGCTGCTAGTGAGCAGATCCGCGCCAGCGCAGTAGCGGCATTTAAAGCCTTAGGGTGTAGTGGGCTTGCCCGTGTTGATTTCTTCTACACCGATAAGGGTGAAGTAATAATGAATGAGATCAACACTATGCCTGGCTTTACTGGAACCTCGATGTATCCAAAGCTTATGGCGGCAAGTGGCGTCGCATACTCCCCATTAATCACGGCCTTAATCACTACTGCACTTAGGCGCACAAACGGTACTTTAGGTAATTAATATTGTGAGAAAAATTCTGCTTACCGCCCTTATATCTCTGTCTCTATTGGCCAACCCTTGGGCATCGGCCCACCAGCCAGTAGTGCTGCAAGATACAGATACAACTGCTGCAAAGGGTCCACTATTAGTAGATGCAACTATCTCATTTGCCATCCGAGCATCTTTTACTAAAGCGGGACAGACACGGGCTCTGCGTGCACAGTTTAAAGAAGGTGATCAATTAGATCTGCAGTACCTGATCATCGATAAGCGGCCAGAGAGTGCGCTTAAGGCTACGCAGCTACCTAGCGTTGTGATTACTTCGCCATCTGGCTCTAAAGTGAGTATTAAATTCAACGAGCGTACAAAGTTTTTCGAGCCCTATAGCCGTACGAATTATCTATACCTTGCCCGTTATAGCGCACCCGCGCAGGCAGGTATTTACAGCATCACCATTACATCAAGGACCAAATCAGCAATTACTCTGGCTATTGGCGAAAAAGAGATACAGGGTGAGGTGGTTCGATCAGATACCGCCGCAGCAGCCTGTCCATCCCCAGATAGTAAAGATGCAGAAACAGGGATCACACAGGCTCGAGCAGGGCGATTAGTGGGGATGAGTGAGACACAGTCTCAAAAATGTGCACAGTCACTTAATTGGGGCTATCGCATCGCCGCGCGAGATGGCGAGATGTTTATGCTCACTAAGGATTACAGATTCGACAGAGTCAGTGTTTATATCAAGGCCGATAAGATCTTTGCCGTTGATGTTGGTTAGATAGCCTGACTGGAGATTAAGAGCTGGACTAAGGCTGATTTGGCCTAAGATGTAGTATGGTACTGTTTCTTGTACCACTCGCGAAAGGCCTACATCATGTCAATTACCGCCTCACAAGCACGCGCACAGTTGTTTCCATTGATCGAGCAGGTCAATTCGGACATGAAACCTGTTCTCATCACCTCTAAAGCAGGAAACGCGGTATTGATTTCGCTCAGCGAGTATGAGTCGATGATTGAAACGGCATACCTGCTTTCAACACCTGCAAATCGTGAATGGCTGCTGGAGTCATTAGCTCAGGCCGATCGGGGAGAGTTATTGCCTGTGGAGTTTCCTCTCACGGCCGTTAAGGAAAAAAGCAGGGCCAAGAAAAAGGGCAAGTAAGTTAATCTGTGGCTAAAAATAAGCTAAGTCAGGTTCTTGCCACGCCGCGAGCTATGCAGGATTTAGAGTATTGGCGCACTAGCGGTAATCAGAAAAAATTAGAACGTGTTAATGCACTCATTGCCAGCGCTTTAGAGACTCCATTTTCGGGAATAGGTGTGCCTGAGCAGCTGCGATTCCAAGATCAAGATACATATTCTCGGCGCATCGATAAGACACATCGCTTGGTTTATCGCATAGAGGGTAAAAACCTGGTTATTATTTCAGCACGTTTTCATTACGAGAAATAGCTATTTCAGATTGGCAAGACTTGCCTTAATTACCGCTTGGATCAACTTGGCGTCAACATCCCAGTCGTTGGGTAATTGAATCGTTTTTTTAAGCGCATTGCCCTCAGTAAATTTTGGAGCAAACTCCTTTAATACCTTTTGATCCCAAGGCGCAATTAACACATGTTTGGTAGATGCCGATGCACCAAAGATGTAGTGCTTATCTAGCTTGACCATGGGCTGATTCCAGGCGATAACAAGCTCTAACTGCGGAAACTTTGTAGTGATCGCCTTAAAAATCGACCTTATAGTCTTTGCCTGTTGGGGTGTTACAGATTTATAGAACTCTGTGGGGGTACTAAACCTTTGGGAGGATTGCGAGCCTCTTGAATACATAACAAGGGCGTTGGCGTGGGTTTGGGAGAAGCCATGGCTCTCTTTTAGATGTGCTATTTGTTCTGAATATTTCTTGCCTTCAAGTTTTGCCATGAGCTTAAACCAGTAAGCCATTTTTTCGCCGTATCGCTTTTCAATAGCGGGGAAGTGGGCTTCGCGGGATGGATCCTTCGGCATGAGAAGAGAATAACCAATGGCGAGCTTGCCTGTGGGTTTTGTGCTGGTGATTATTGGTCTGGTGATGAAGGTAGTTCGGAAGTGGCGTTAATAGTTTTGCGAAAGATTGCACAGTAGGCCGGGTGGATGGGCCAGATCTTGGTGAGTGCGGGTAAGAAGTGTGGAAGGTATGAGTCGCGTAGGGTTTCAAAACCTAATTGTTCAAAGAGCTCGCGCACTGTTTGACCCGATGGGCGATAGATATGTGTTGGGTCTGAGTCATATAACTTGCTGTAGCCCCACTCGGTAAACCAGTTTGTGATCGTTGGTAGATGAACGATGAGGATGCCGTTGGGTTTTGCGGCGTTGGCAATTGATTTGATTCCAGCTTCTGGATCTGTCAGATGTTCGATGACGTTGATGGCAAGAATGAGATCAAATCTGTGGCTAAATGGAATCGGATCTTGCACATTGCCTTGTTTGAAAAGCCGCTCGGGCTTTCGATTGGTGGCTTGTTCGATGGCGTGATGGGCGATGTCTATACCGGAAAGAGATCGGGCTCCTTCGAAGGCATCTAGTAGCCAGCCGTAGCCGCATCCAATATCTAAAACATCGGATTCAGATAAATGTGTGCTGCTGTATGTGCGATAGGCCTTTGCAATTAATGTGTCGCGCCATTTATCGATCACTGTCTGTTGCGGTTCACCCTGATCAGATGTGGCACCGTATAGCTGGGAAAAGTAGTCGATGCCGGCGTTTTCAAGGTTCTTATCCATGGGAGCCCACTTGTCGAAGTAGTGAGTGGATCAGGTGCTGGCGCATTCGGGGATTATTCCACGAAATCTTTCAAAAAGAGCAACTGGACTAGGGTTTCATCTGGGAGTTAAGTGAGCTTGACCCCATTTTGATAGAGTGCATGAATAGCAACTGATGAAACTTCACTGGGATCTATTTCAAATAGGTTTTTCTCCAGAACTAGGAAATCGGCTTTCATGCCAGCCTGTAGGCTGCCGCGCTCATGTTCGCGAAACATTTGATAGGCAGCGTTTTTCGTGTAGAAAGTGAGTGACTCCTCTAATGTGATCGCCTCACCTATGTTCCAACCATCTGTATCTTTGGCTCCAGGGGCTAGTCGATTTACAGGAACCCCTAAGGCACGTAGTGGAACTTCACTTGTTACGGGCCAATCACTTCCAAAGGCAATTGTTGCGCCGTTTTCTATCAAAGTGCGCAGACGGTACTGCAAATCATTTCTGGCACTACCAATACGCGGCAGGATTAGCTCTTTGTTCATGGGATCCATGTAGCACCACAGCGGCTGAATATTGGCTATCACGCCTAGTTGCTTAAAACGTGGCAAGTCTTCATCACAGATTAACTGGGCATGGACAATAACGGGGCGCCGATCCCAGTCAGGGTTGATACGCATCATCGCCTCTATTGCATCCAGTGCCTGCTTGACTGCAGCATCACCGATGGCGTGGATATGAACTTGGTATCTGTGCATATCAAATAATGCAACTGCATCCAGTAACTCTTCGTCATCCCAGATTTTAATTCCAGAAGATGAAGGGTTATCTAAGTAAGGCTCCATGAGCGCTGCGGTACCAGCCGAAAGAGCGCCGTCGGCTAGAAACTTAATGCTATTTGCCTTGACTAAATCTGGATGAGGTAGGGAGGCAAACTCTCCACGCAGGGAGTTAAACTCTGCAAGATTTTCGTGCCAGTTGGACGGGGTTACAAGAAAAGATAGGTTCATAGCAATCGTTAAATCCCCAGATATTGCCGCAGCCAAGTAAGCCTGGGCCATATCTTTTTCAACCCACGAATCAATCGAGGTAGTGACGCCGGCTTTGAGGTATGCAGCACACGCGCGCTTTATTGCCGCCACATCGCTCTGAATTGAATCGGCTGGGGCGATATCGAGAATTAAGGCCATCGCAGTTGGCTCGCGCAGCGTTCCTTTGGGTGTGCCATCGCCGCGTCGAGCAATTGTGCCGCCGACTGGATCTGGGGTCTGCTTAGTTATGCCAGCAAGTTCTAACGCCTTTGTATTTACCCAAATCGTATGATGATCAACTGCATGCAATACAACGGGGCGATCACTAACGACTGAATCTAGCCAGTGTGCATCAAAGTCTCCGCCATCGATAATCGCAGCCTCATATGCACCGCCAATGATCCAAAGCTGGTCGGGGTTATTGATTGCAAAGTTTTTAACTTCGGCCAAGATTTCATCGAGTGAGTTGAGTCCATTAATTCTTGGGCCGGCAGCCTCTCGGCCCCCAAAGATGGGGTGAGCATGTCCATCGATGAATGCTGGAATTGCATGTGCACCATGTAAATCAATACTTTTATCAAATTGGGAATCTAGGGCTTGTGTTCCGGTTGCGATGATAGTTTCACCATCGATTAGAATTGCCTCAAAGATTTCTTTTCCAGCAGACCAGAACTGTGCATTATGAAATAGCGTACGCACAGTTAGAGTTGATTAAATCAGATATTAAGAGGTAACTGGGCAGGTCAATGTGCGAGTGATACCGGGGACTGCCTGCACCTTAGACAAGATGACACGACCGAACTCTTCCATGCTAGGTGCTTCTGCACGCATGATGACATCGTAAGGACCAGTCACACCCTCTGAGAGAGTCACACCTGCGATTGCAGAGACTGCCTTGGCAACCGAGTTAGCTTTGCCGACCTCGGTCTGAATTAAAATGTAGGCCTGTATTGACATCGCCTTTCCTTTCCTTAGAGCCCACAGGCTACTTCAGAGATGGCATTACTGACTAGTGGAATAAGGTTAGAACTATGAACTTTGATGAGGCGCAGGTCATTGCCACGCTCGCGCAGATTTTTGGCTCACATCACTCTGGAGTTCTGATCGGTATCGGCGATGATGCCGCCGTCGTTACAACTTCACCGCAATCGGTTATTACTACCGACTCGGCCGTAGAAGGCACGCACTTTAATACCGAGTGGTCAGGGGCCTTTGATATTGGGCGCAAAATAACGGCAGCCAACTTGGCCGATATCTATGCAATGGGTGCAACACCGCAGTACTTAGTTGTAGCCGTAACGCTAACTGGTAGTGAGTCGATGGAGTGGATAAGCGATTTAGCCCATGGAATCCAACACGAGGCGGCAAGTTGTGGGGCAGCAGTTGTTGGGGGAGATTTAACGCGGGGGGCGATAAAAGTTATTTCAATCACGGCAGTAGGCAGCGTTGAAAAAATAACCACACGTGGTGGGGGAGCTCCAGGGGATTTAATCTATATCTCATCCTTGCCGGGATGGTCTGCTGCAGGATTTTCGGTAATAGATAAGGATGGAGCCGATGACTTAGAGGTATATGCAATTGAGCAGTTCTGCGCACCGAGCGTTGACTACTCTGCAGCCGTTGCAATGGCTAACGCTGGTGCAAGTGCGATGTGCGATGTCAGTGATGGACTCATTATTCAAGCAGCACAGATGGCCGAAGCCTCTGGAACCTCTTTTAACTTTAATAAGGATTTATTTACTAACGACCCCGAGTTTGTTGCACTGAGCGAGCTAGCCGAGAAGTGCGGCATTGATGTCTATCAGTGGATTTTTGCAGGCGGTGAAGATCACGTATTTCTTGCAACGGGAAGGGATTTACCAGGGCTTTGTGTTGGAGAGGTTGGTGCAGGTACCGGAGTCACTGGCTTAGAAATGAAAAAAGCGCCAGA
>WLNU01000004.1 GCA_009699645.1 Actinomycetota bacterium
AACGGATTAAAAGTCCGTTGCTCTACCGACTGAGCTATAGGCCCCACTTGAAACTAGCGCGATTTCAGCAATCGAACCCGAACTTTATCATGTTACTGGCCACGACTGGCACGCATTAATCGGTCACGAATTGCAATCGCAATTCCGTCACCCAAGGGTTGTTCCACAATTACTCTAGAAAGATAGCGCTCGTCCGCGGTCCTCAGAGCTGAATAAAGCAATCTAGCAAATTCTTCATTATCTCTTGGTTCTGCCAATCTAATTACATCCTGAGGGGTTTTGATATTTGCTAAGGCAATAAATCCATCTCCTGCTTTTGGTTCAGTATCAAGTATGACCCTTGCATTGGGCGAATAATGTTTTTCAAGTGAACCGCTAACTCGAATTTTGCCTACACCGATATCTAGTGACAGATTTGTAACTTCTGTAATCATATCTTCAGTAATTGCACCTGGGCGTAGTATTTTAGGTAAACTACCTGTGCAATCGATAATAGTTGATTCTATACCAACAAGTGATGGTCCCCCATCAAGTATTAAGTCTCTTGATGTCAAAAATTTTGCTAATTCGGTATTGACAGCATTGGCAGTCGTAGGAGATACGTGACCAAAACGATTTGCGCTTGGGGCGGCAATGCCCTTCCCGCCTAACTTTTGGAACTCATCGAGAAGAGCTAACGCGATTGGATGATTGGGGACTCGAATACCAACCGTGTCTTGTCCGCCGGTAATAAAATCTTGGGCAAGTAACGAGCGATTTAAAATAAGCGTCATAGGGCCTGGCCAAAAAACTCTGGCAAGTGAAATAGCGAAGTCAGGGATATTCATTACCCAGTCATCAATTTCCTGCATGCTGCCTATATGGACAATTAAGGGGTGGTCCGTTGGACGACCTTTAACTTCATAAATCCGCTCTACGGCTTTCGCATCGCTTGCATTGGCCCCTAGACCATAAACAGTTTCAGTCGGAAATACGACAAGGGATCCCGATTTCAACGCATGTGCTGCATTCACCAAAGCTTCAGTGGTGAACTTAGATACGAATTGCCCGAGGTCCATGAGTTTAATTATCCAGCCTTTTTGAGGGAAGATAACCACATGAGCCAGCCCATCAGAGTTATGCAGATTATCGCCCGCATGAATGTTGGTGGGCCAGCTGTAATTGTGGCTGATTTGATGCGGGGAATTGATAAGCAGGTATTTGATCAAAGGCTACTAACTGGGTTTTGTGCCGCCGGCGAAGCTGATTATTTAGATCAAGTTGCTACAGACATTAAAGCCCAAAAAATTAACGGGCTCGGTCGATCAATTTCGCCCTTACAAGATTTGAAGTCATTTCTTTTGTTGTTGAGGCTTATTAGAAAATTCAAGCCAAATATTATTCACACTCACACAGCTAAGGCGGGGGTCCTTGGGCGTATCGCAGGGCTAATCGCATATCCAAGAGCACTCCGCATTCATACATTCCACGGTCACTTACTGAATGGATACTTCAATACCCATAAAACAAAGTTAGTGATTATTACTGAACGGCTATTAGCACAATGGACTCATTTATTACTAGCGGTTGGAAATCAAGTTAGAGAAGATTTACTCAAAGTTAGAATTGGAACTGAAGATAAATTCAAAGTCTCGCTTCCTGGGTTGCCTTTCCCTGTGTGCACCCCCAGATTAAAAGCTCGAGAGTTACTTGGTCTAGAGCAAGATAAAACTTACTTAGTCTTTGTTGGAAGATTGACAGGAATAAAACGACCCGATCGTCTCATTGCACTTGGTAGAGAATTAAAAGCTAGAAAATCAAATGCTGAAATATTAATTGCTGGCGAGGGGGGGCTTTTCGCTTCGACGCAAGAAATCTCTAGGAAAGAATTGTTACCTTTAAAATTCCTAGGTTGGCGCAATGACGTGGATTTAATTTTGAGTGCATCAGACGTAGCTATATTGTGCAGTGACAATGAAGGTATCCCACTGACTTTAATTCAGGCCGCAATGGTTGGACTGCCAATTGTCTCGACAAATGTCGGATCGGTCAGAGATATCGTAATTGACGGAAAAACTGGCATTCTTACATCTCCTCACACAGAAGCCTTTGTTCAAGAGGTTATGATGCTTTTAAATGACGAAAAAGAGTGGCACCGATTAGGAGATGCGGGCAGATGTCATGCAGAGGCTGTATTTTCACTTTCAGGGATGATCGATGCCCATTCCGCAATATATACACAGATGCTTGAGGTTAAACGTTAACCCTATTCACAGCAAATCAGCCATAATAGATACATGAATAGAAAGCGCTATCGCACGATTGCAGAATTAGTAATTATGCTAACTCTTCTTTCAGGGTTTGCCTTTGCTATACCCGCAACTGCTGCGGATAATCGATACATCACTATAAGCGCCACTGGCACAACAACAATTGTCCCTGATGCTGTAAGAATTACTGCAATAGTTTCCTCTCTTTTCTCCACTAGTAAGGAAGCACTTGCGGCTACATCATCCACTGCATCAGCTATCCGAAAAGTCCTAGCTTTAAATGCAGTTGCTGCCAAAGATATTGCAACTCAATCATTAACTATTTATCCCGAGTATTCATATCCAACTTCTAGTGCGCCAATTCTTACTGGCTACCGAGCATCACAATCCTTTAGGATTACAGTCCGTGCTCCATTAACCGCCGGTTTACTGGTAGATACGATCGTTGAAGCCGGTGGCAATAATTTGCAGGTTAATGAGGTGAGCCCGATTATTTTAGATGATAACAAAGCAACTGAGCTTGCCCGTGCAAATGCTGTGAATCGAGCCAAATCTAAAGCTACCTCTTATGCAAAACTGCTTGGTGTCAAACTAGGCCGAGTCATCTACCTTCATGAAGCAGTAACAACTCCTTCATATCCAATCTATGCAACTACGGCTAAATCAAGTTCTGATTCAACTGTTATAGACCTGGGAGAACAACAGGTCTCTGTTTCAGTCACGATTCGTTGGGCTATTAGCCACTACTAGAGGAGCTATATTCAGAAGAATTTAGGGCTCGTAACAGCGGTTTGGATGCGTGAACAAACACAGGTAAGATTGCGAAGCCTTGGAACGTCCCCATCGTCTAGGGGCCTAGGACATCGCCCTTTCACGGCGGTAACACGGGTTCGAATCCCGTTGGGGGCACGCAGTACCAGTAATACAAAGTTAAAGAAATAAAGGCTTTGAAGGTGACATAAGAGCCACTTATGTTTATTGATTCTCCAAGGCCCGGTAGCGCAGTTGGTTAGCGCGCCGCCCTGTCACGGCGGAGGTCGCGGGTTCAAGTCCCGTCCGGGTCGCAAAGATTTTGGTGTCGTACGCCGTTTAGTTGTGCGATATTAGAATCTTGTTTGGCTTGGTAGCTCAGTTGGTACGAGCGAACGACTGAAAATCGTTAGGTCGCCGGTTCGATCCCGGCCCAAGCCACTTTCGAAGAGTCTTAAATTATTCTTCAAGTTTTCGAAGGTATTCTCAATTTCGTTCCGATTTCCTCTAAATTAGAAATTCATAAGAGACTTAACCTGCAGAACCTGATGGGCCTGACTTGCGTTGAAAACGTGGTGCTGGAGCACCTGGTGTTTGACTTCCCCCAGCTTTTGGTCCCGCTGATGCTCCGCTACCGGGCAATAAATTATTTTTATTCTTCTTCTTTTCGAGAGCTTCTAAGAATTTAGCTTTCGCATCATCTGATGGTTTTTTTTCATTCGACATGTCTTAATCCTACTCCTTATCAGCCGAAGGGATCCGCATGAACCAGATGAACAGAAAAACCCATACTGAGAGAGAAAGTATAATAAGTATTCCGCCCAAGCTCTTAGGCTGAAGGTAAATCGTTAAAGCGTTCACCCCGAAGAGTGCTGAAAATCCCCACAATGCAAGGGCTGCCTGCTTTCTGTTGAGCCCTTTGCGAATGAGGCGATGTGATAAATGGTCACGCCCACCAGTGAAGGGTGAAATACCGCGATTTAATCGGGATATCACTGCCACTGTCGTATCCAATATTGGCACAGCCATGAGTGAGAGAGGCACAGCCAAAGACATATATGAAGGAATAATGCCTGGATTAAGACGAATTGTGAGCACGGAAACAATAATTCCTAAGAAAAGCGCCCCAGCATCTCCCATATAGATCTTTGCAGGAGAGCGATTCCAGAAGAGAAATCCAGTAGTTGATCCTGCTGTGACTATTGCAAGAGCACTTACTAATACTTGCCCACGGTCAAAAGCAATCAGGAAAATAAAAAAAGTAATAACTGCAACGGTCCCAGCTGCACCTCCATCGAGATTATCAAAGAAATTAATAGAATTACATATTCCTACAATCCATAAAATGGAAATTAGAACATTAAGAGACGAACTTTCAAAAGCAACTCCCATAGTATCTGTCAACACTAAGGTGACGGCAACGACTGCAGCGGTTAAGGTCTGTACTATTAATCTCGGCCATGGTTCAAGCCCACGCAAATCATCGATAAGTCCCATTGCTGAAATTAGAATTGCCGGAATTAAGACATTGGAAGCTAGAATTAAATTCTCTTTGCTTGGATTGTTGATGATCACCGCTCCATATGATGCTGTAACTATTCCGATGGATATCGCAATTCCACCTAAATAAGGCACTGGCGCTTTATGTGTTTTGTGGGCTGCAATAGGTGCGTCTATCGCATTTATTAGAATTGCAAATTTACGTATAGCTGGAGTAATTAATCCAACAAACATAAGCGTTGTGCAACCAAGCATTAAGTACTGGAGTAGCGAATAACTCATCCCCTGGCAGCCTCTTTGTAGTCACGCAAACGCTCGAGAACTTCTGATTCACGGTAGCGGCGATGTCCACCAAGGGTGCGGATCGCGGTGAGTTTGCCCGCCTTGGCCCAACGGGTGACTGTCTTTGGATTTACATGGAAACGTAGTGCGACCTCTTTGGGGGTTAAAAGAACCTCGGGGGCTGGTGCGCGCTCTGTTGTCACTGGCCCACCCCCTCTTCTCTTATGTCCAGATTGCTCCGTATTGTGGTGAAGTATTGCGATTTGGGCGGTACAAATCAATACAAAAAACCCTTAATTTGCCGATTCTAGGCTTTGAACATTGCGCCAACGCGACATTAACCGCTCATAGCCCTGGCCAGCCACCATTCCATCGGCGGCAGCTAAGCCCGATAAAGAGTGCGACACATCTTCAATAGATGTATCGGCCAACAAACCATCTTCGCCATTATCTCGAAGAGATTTATCTAAATAGGTTGCAAGGCCACCGTAATCTAATTCGACGAAAGACTTTGGGTGAAACATTTCAAGCCAGGCAAGCAGGTTTTCAAGATCTTGCTCTACTGGGCCCTCACCGAATGCGCTAACAACGGTTTCATGTGCAGCTTGTGCCCGTGACTTTGCCAAAGCAATTGTTGTTCGTGCAGTTGTAAATAAACCATGAGTATCTTCACCACGTTGACGTTCATCTGGTTGGAATAATAAGAACCATCGGGGAGGAATAACCCACGTCTCATTGAGAATGTGTGGGACTTTATCTTCGAGTAAGTCAACGCCGGCAGTTATAACATCTTCAATTGCTGGTGTTATAAAGAAAGGAACAACCGTACTTGGCAAGGAATCTTTAAAGTTATCAAGAGCTGCCCAACAACGTGTCGCAGTTGCCCATGGGGAGATATAACGCTCGCCATCTACCTCAAGAATATGAACACCGTCAGGGCGACCAGCTGGTGGTTCGGGAAAGACTAAGCGGCGAAGGGCTAACGTCTCTTCAAAAATATAACTTTCATCATCAATAGCGATCCCTTGCCAACGCAAACGATCGGCAGGCTCAAATGCTGAGAGCGGTTCGTAGATACGAAGAGAGGCTACGTACGGAGTTGGTCTCACGAACGGGGAATGTAATTGCCCTCGGCGAAGGGATCTTCATCATCTTTATTATTTGAAGTATCGACTTCACCATGGAGCTCTTTTGTTAAACGATCGAGATCCATATCCTGGGCGTTGTACTTTAAATCCCGCGCAACTTTTGTCTGCTTAGCTTTTGCTCGGCCGCGACCCATAGTGCGACCTCCTTACCTGTATGTATTCCTCAGGGAGGTAGGTTAGCGCGCCTTGGCTGTTGGGTTCAAAATGGACCTAAGCTGAGCACTTAAATCTCCTTCGGAGGCCATAAATGCCAGCCACTTGGAGGAACAAGCTCAAAGCCATCTGAGGGACTCTAAATCGGTGATCCCCAATCGTGCCAAGTGAAGTCAGCCAGCCCAGAATCGTAGGTATTCCTGCTAACCAAAAAAGAGTTCGCTCAACTCCACCATGGAGCCAGAGCCAGAGCAAGCCAGCCCCAATTAGGACCATGCCTCCAAGGAGCCACATCCATGAGATTGTCTTTCCAATCCCACCATAAATGAGATTATGCCCGCTTTCACTCTTTGCAATCTCCACTAGCGGAGAAGTCTTAAGCCATGGATTCCGAGCCATCGTTCCATTAGCTATTGGGCCAAACCAGGGCGACCAATAAAAAAAGGTTTTATTAATCATTAATTTGCTGGTTTTAGCCGGATGCTCGACGTACCACTTTAAAACACAGATTACTACTTGATTATCGGATATCTCTTGACCTTTCACCTCAGGAAGACATTGAACCGATCCACCAGAGTTGCTATAGCCACCAGTAGCCTTGTCACCAGCTCCAATTCGCATTGTTACGCCTAGATTAGTTGAAATTGCTGCCTTATTATTTGCAACTATATTTCGGAAAATAAGAATACTGGGAAGCAACATGGCTATAGCCAAAGTCAATACCACTAATTGCATTCTAAGTTTTTTCCCAGATTTCTTGCAGGACCAGAAAAGTATGAAAGCAACCGCAAATAGCAACATTCTAGGCTGGAAAAAAGATGAAACTGATAAAGAAAGAGCAACAATAAAAATGTTCCTTTTTGAGATTTTACTTGATGGAGAAAGCAAATCTCGTATAAGAAAGGCAACTGTAATCATTAGTAGAACAGCAACTGGACCTTCGTAACCAACAGTAAGAGTGCTTAACGAAAGAGTTGGATTAAAAGAAATCAAAAAAGATGTAGTAATTGCTAAAGAAGCAATCTTTGTTCGTTTTAATTCCCGAGTAAAGAGAAAAGTTGCGTATGCAAAAAGTGAACTTTGGATTACTCCGAGGAAATAGACAAACTTAGAAATACTCACTGCCGCAAGTGGCCAAATGAAGATTGGGTAACCTGCTGGCCAATAAATTAATTTTCCTTCCTCGGAAAAAAAGCCATCTTTTAGTAACCCATCGACGCCTGCTAAGTAATTCTCGCCATCGGCCCCTAGCCAGCCACCAGCTGGAATATTAGCCATCACTATAAATTTAATTATTAAGGCAGTAAACGGAAGAGCGATTAGCCAAAACTGTGCACTGCTCAGTTTTTTTTCGTGGGCTCTAGCCACTCTAGCTTTTGAATTCTTACCCATGTTGTTTCACCTTATTGTCATATTACTTTCTATAAACACCGGTCAAGTATGCCGAGTCTTGTCCTTTTCTAGCCTGAATTACACCAGCTGCCCAGGCTTTCATTCCCCGCGCAGCCAATGAGGCTAGAGCTAGGTCGGCTGAATCTGCGGCAACGATGGCGACCATGCCGATTCCGGCGTTCCATGTGCGCTCCATATCGGCCTGAGGAACTCCACCGATTCTTGCCATGTACTCCATCTCAATGGGCAGCGACCAGGTAGAGCGATCGTAAACGGCAGTTAAATTCTCTGGAATAACACGCGCAGTGTTTTGCGCAATACCACCACCTGTAATATGGGAAAAACCTCGAAGTGCTCCAGGCATTGATTTAATGAGTGCTAAACAATCAAGGGTGTAAATCTCTGTTGGTGTTAAAAATACTTCACCTGAAGTTTTCCCGTATTCGCTCACATGGGCATCAAGGCTAAGTTTCTGCGTCTTAATAATATGTCGTACTAATGAAAAACCATTTGCATGAAAACCACTCGATGGCATAGCAATTATCACATCGCCTGCTTTAACTAAATGCGCACCAAGTTGTTTGTCAAAATCAACGGCTCCCGTTGCAGCCCCTGCGATATCAAACTCATCTTCATCTAATAAACCTGGATGTTCGGCAGTTTCACCACCGATGAGTGCAGTGTTTGCTTTTTCACATCCACGTGCGATTCCTGCAACGATTTGGGCGATCCGCTCTGGGATTACTTTTCCAACAGCGATGTAATCAGTCATAAATAATGGCTCAGCGCCACAAACAACTAAATCATCGACGACCATTGCAACTAAATCTTCACCAATGGTGTCGTACTTACCCATTGCGCGCGCGATCTCAGTCTTGGTGCCAACACCATCGGTCGATGTTGCAAGAAGTGGGCGCTTCATATTTTTAAGTGCACTTGCATCAAATAACCCGGCGAAGCCACCGATACCGCCCATCGCCTCTGGCCTAGATGCCTTGGCAATTGATGCCTTCATGAGCTCTACCGCGCGATCTCCTGCATCGATATCAACGCCAGCATCTTTATAGGTACTCATTTAATGACCATGAACTTCCGTGATCTCAAGGCGCATCTTGCCCTCAGACATATCGGCGGGAATGCGGATTGGATAAACGCCTGTGAAGCAGGCAGAACAGAGCTTTTTATCCTCTATCTGCGTGGATTCGATAAGGCCTTCAAGTGAGACATAGCCAAGTGAATCAGCGCCAATTGAGCGGCGAATCTCTTCGACTTCAAGTCCGCTAGCGATGAGCTCGGCCCGTGTTGCAAAGTCGATTCCGTAGAAACATGGCCACTTAACTGGTGGTGAGGATATGCGAACATGGATCTCACGCGCACCGGCCTCACGTAACATGCGCACAATTGCGCGTTGAGTGTTGCCGCGCACGATTGAATCATCTACGACAACGATGCGCTTGCCCTCGATAATCTCTCTAAGGGGATTGAGTTTTAAGCGGATACCTAGTTGACGAATTGTCTGCGATGGCTGAATAAATGTACGACCGACATAAGAGTTTTTAACTAAACCTATTCCAAATGGAATACCCGATCCTTTGGCATATCCAATCGCCGCTGGCGTGCCAGACTCTGGTACAGGTATCACTAAATCTGCTTCAACGGGAGCCTCTTGCGCTAAGCGAACTCCAATGGCAACACGGGTTGCATGAATGCCTTGACCAGCGATTAAAGTATCTGGACGGGCAAGATATACATATTCAAATAAGCAGCCCTTAGGTTCGGCAACTGCCCACCGTTGTGAACGTACACCGTTTTCATCGATGGCGATAAACTCTCCAGGCTCAATTTCGCGCACAAATGCCGCACCGACAATATCTAGCGCCGCACTCTCTGAAGCAACTACCCAACCTGTCTCTAACTTTCCGAGAACTAACGGGCGCACACCATGACGATCGCGCGCTGCATACAAAGTCTGCTCATCCATAAAGACTAAGGAAAAGGCACCCTCTAGCTGAGGCAGAACGCTTATGGCACTTGCCTCAACATTCTTTTCATTTTGCAAAGATATAAGCGCGGTCATGATTTCAGTATCAGTAGTTGCTCCGCGTTCGCGGCCATTAGTTGGCTCTAGCTTTTGAACAAGTTCAGCGAGTTCTCCAGTGTTAGTCAGATTGCCGTTATGGGCTAAAGCCAGTGTTCCGTACTTAGTTGGACGAAGAGTCGGCTGTGCATTAACCCAGGTGCTCGAACCCGTTGTGCTGTAGCGGCAGTGGCCGATAGCTAAATCACCGGGCAGAGTTGCAAGATCACTTTCTGTAAATACTTGCGAGACAAGACCCATATCTTTATAGACAAGGATCCGCTTGCCATCACTTGTTGCAATTCCGGCAGACTCTTGACCACGGTGTTGGAGTGCATACAGACCATAAAAGGCGAGCTTTGCAACTTCTTCGCCCGGTGCCCATACTCCAAATACTCCACAGGCATCCTGTGGGCCTTTATCGGCATCCAAGATGTTGTGATTTAACAGTCCATCGGGGCGCCGGCTCATGCAGTAATCCTAAGCGGTAGGTACTGACTTAAATCTGCACGTACGCCTGAAGCACGTATCGCGCCGCTATGGAGCGCATCGGCCCAGGAGACCTCACCGTTAGCTAGGGCTAACCAGGTGTGTGCATCCATCTCAATAACATTTGCGGGAGTACCGCGTGTATGTGTTGGGCCATCACCACACTGCACGGCGGCATACGGTGGAACACGGACTTCAATCGCACGCCCCGGTGCCTTAGTTGTCAATAGCTCTAACGTCTGCTTAACATCTTCTAGAATCTGTTGATCTCTCATAAACATCAACCGAATAACTCTGGAAAAGTAGATGTATGTGCGGTTCGAAGCTCATCTAACTTAATTACGCAACCATTAATCGTTAAGGAATCTCCGCCTGTTTTACCCATCTTAGCTAGCGTGATTGCAAAGTTTTTTGAGAGTGCACTTAATGCATCACTCTTACTCTGATCTACCGCTACGACCACTCGCCCTGGTGACTCACTCAGGAGTGCAACTCCTACATTTTCCAATGTGATATCGGCTCCAACTGAGTGACGCAGAACCATCTCAGTTAATCCAGCTGATAATCCACCATGACTTAAATCGTGCGCGGCGATAAAGAGCTTGGCCTCATGTCCTGCCAGAAGTAGCTCAATAAGGCGCATTTCACGGGCTAAATCAGCGGTCGGAGATTGACCAACGCGCTCTCCATGCAAGAAGGCCCACTCACTACCCGCTAAATCTTCGTATGTATCTCCAAGTAGATAGAGATCTAATCCTGCCACATTAAAGCTCATCGGTGTACGAGTACGAACATCTTGAATGACACCTAACACTCCGATTACTGGAGTTGGCAAGATAGCAACGGCGCCAGTTTGATTATAGAAAGAGACGTTGCCACCAGTAACTGGAAGACCCATCTCTAAGCATCCATCAGCTAAACCACGCACTGATTCAGCGAACTGCCACATCACACCAGGATCCTCCGGTGAACCAAAGTTAAGACAGTTAGTGACAGCTAATGGGCGCGCACCCGCCGTTGCAATATTTCGTGCCGCCTCAGCCAATGCTAACTTGGCACCTTGATAGGGATTTAAGTACGACCAGTTTGCATTAGCATCGGTAGAGATTGCAACACCAAGATGTGTTATCTCATCGATGCGTACCATTCCAGAATCATCGGGCTGAGATTGAATCGTATTTCCCTGCACGTACTTGTCATACTGTGAAGTCACCCAAGATTTATCTGCCAGATTGGGGGCGCCAGCTAGTTTCAACACAGCGGCTTTAATCTCGCTGGAGGTTGTTGGGATAGGCACATTTACTTTTTGTGAATTTACTTCATCAATATATGAGGGTTGTGCCATTGGACGGTTATAGACCGGACCTTCATGAGCCACGGTGCGCGGTGGAACATTAACGATTACTTCACCATTCCACGTAATCTCTAAGCGATCGCCATCGGTGACTTCGCCAATGGCTGTGACTGTGACATCCCACTTTTTGCAGATCTCTAAAAAGCGTGGAAGCTTGTGGGGTTCAACTATTGCGCACATACGCTCTTGTGACTCTGACATCAAAATCTCTTCAGGAGAAAGTGATGGATCGCGCAGCGGAACCTTATCCAGGGCTACTTTCATACCCCCTGAACCACCCGAGGCCAGCTCGCTGGTTGCACACGATAAGCCAGCTCCACCAAGATCTTGGATGCCAACAACTAAATCTTCTGCAAAGATTTCAAGTGAACACTCGATGAGAATCTTTTCTACGAATGGATCACCGACTTGCACACTCGGACGTTTAGTAGATCCTCCAGCACCGAATGTTTCAGAGGCCAGTACTGATACTCCACCAATACCATCGCCACCTGTTTTAGCACCGAAGAGGACAACTAGGTTGCCAGCTCCTGCCGCCTTTGCCAACTTAATATCGCTATGTTTCATTACGCCAATACAGAGAGCATTTACTAAGGGATTGCCTGCATATGTCTCATCAAAAACAACCTCGCCACCGATATTTGGTAGACCTAAACAGTTTCCATAACCACCTATACCGGCAACTATCCCGGGCAATACTCGTCGTGTATCCGGTGCATCAGCTGGACCAAAGCGAAGTGGATCCATGACTGCAATTGGTCTGGCACCCATCGTTAAAATATCGCGAACGATTCCACCGATACCAGTTGCTGCTCCTTGATATGGTTCAACGAAAGATGGGTGATTATGTGATTCAATCTTGAAAGTAACTGCATATCCCTGCCCGACATCTACAACACCAGCGTTCTCACCGATTCCGACTAAGAGGGCATCGGATTTCGGTGCTTTTTCTCCAAAGAGTTTCAAATGCACTTTAGAGGATTTATAGGAACAGTGCTCTGACCACATCACCGAATACATAGCTAACTCAGATGATGTGGGACGCCGACCCAAGATCTCTTTGATACGTTCATACTCATCGGCTTTTAATCCAAGCTCGGCAAATGGTTGTTTATTATCTGGGGTCACCTGTGCAATTGCTACGGTATCTAATGACATTACTTGACCATCGCATTTAAAATCGATGTGAAGAATCCAAGGCCTTGAGCCGTTGGCCCAGTAAGTGGATCAATAGCGTGCTCTGGGTGGGGCATAAGGCCAACTACATTTCCACGCTCATTTGTTATCCCAGCGATTAAATTGCGGGAGCCGTTGGGATTTTCACCAACGTATCGAGCAATTACGCGACCATTATCTTCTAAAAGGGCGAGTGTTTTATCATCACATTGAAAAGAGCCTTCGCCATTCTTAAGTGGAATTGTTATCTTTTCTCCAGCAGCAAACGATGACGTCCAAGAAGTAGTGTTATTAACTATCTCAATCTCTTGATCGCGACATAAAAAATGCAGGTCAGAGTTACGTGTTAGAGCCCCAGGCAATAGATGTGATTCACAGAGAACTTGAAAGCCATTACAGATTCCAAGAACCGGCATACCTTTACCTGCAGCCTCAATAACTAATTTCATTACAGGGGCAAAGCGAGAGATGGCTCCACACCGCAAATAATCTCCATATGAAAAGCCGCCAGGCAAGATAACGGCATCTACGTTTTTAAGATCCGCGTCGCCATGCCATAGAGCAACGGCAGTAGCACCACCGACGTTTACTGCTCTTGCGGCATCGCGATCATCTAATGTTCCAGGAAAAGTTATGACTCCAACGCGCATTACTTCTCGACTCTTACACTATAAGTTTCAATAACTGGATTAGATAACAGTACCTCTGCCACTTTTTCTACTTCAGCTAACTGCGCAGCCGTTGGCTCACCATCAACCACAATTTCAAAACGCTTTCCTTGACGCACCGATGTCGCGAAGGTAAATCCAAGGCGTGGTAGGGCAGATGCAACGGCATTTCCTTGTGGGTCGAGAATCTCTGGCTTTAACATCACATCAACCACGATTGTTGCCATTGTCGTATTCTCCCTTGTTTAGAAAACGCTGCCAGTTAAATGAAAAAACGCCTCTCTATATCGACGCGCTGTCTTCTCTACGATCTCTGCCGGTAGTTCAGGTGGAGGGCTATTTCTATCCCATCCACTTGAAACGAGGTAATCACGTAAAAACTGCTTATCGTAGGATGCCTGTGCTCCCCCGGGTGCCCAGGTCGATAGCTCCCAAAACCTAGATGAATCAGGGGTTAGAGCCTCATCACCTAAGAGGATCTCTCCAGAGGCGCTGCGGCCAAATTCAAACTTAGTATCGGCAAGAATAATTCCTCGGCTACTCGCAAAATCGGCGGCAGTCTCATACAACGTAATAGTTAACTCCTTTAATTCTTGAGCATCACCTGCGCCAATAATCTTTGCGGCAGTTTCGAAATCTATATTGATATCGTGATCGCCAATCTCTGCCTTAGTCGCTGGTGTGAATATTGTTGTGGGTAGCTTTGAGCCATCAAGTATTCCAGCAGGTAAAGGCTGCCCGCAAACTGCGCCGCTATTTTGATACTCACTCCAGCCGCTACCAGTTAAATATCCACGGGCTACACATTCGATTGCAAACATTTCTAGTGGCTGAACAATTATCGCCCGATCGGCAACTATATCTGGAACATCTGTAGAGATAATATGGTTTGGAACAATATCTGCTAGGAGTTCAAACCAGAAAAGTGAGAGTTGTGTAAGAACTGCACCTTTGTCTGGAATCGTTGTTGGCATTACCCAGTCATAGGCAGATACACGATCAGATGCGACCAATAAAATCTCATTACTATCGTTGCTATATAAATCACGGACTTTTCCGGTGCGCACATGTCTCCACCCAGGTATCGCAGGCACTGGCGGTGGGCCAGCTAGGCCAAAGCCGCTCACCGAATAGAGCCGGGCTTGTACTGCACTGCTGCAGGGTGCACGGATGTAATCGCACCGATGCGATTAACAACTCGAGCAACTTGTTGGCGAGCATCGCCAGTAAATTCAAGTGGTGTGCTAATTAATAAATCTAGCGCGCCGCGATCTAAGGGTAGGCGCACATCGTTAGCTAAATCATTAAGTAGAGAGTTACCTTTGCCCTCGCGCATAGCCAATGCCGCCTTAACTGCATGCTCCTTAATTACTTCGTGAGCAGCCTCCCGACCGACACCAGCCTTTATTGCCGCCATCAAAATCTTTGTAGTTGCTAGAAAGGGTAGATAACGCTCTAGCTCGGCTGCAATTACTGCAGGAAATGCCCCAAACTCATCGAGAACAGTCAATATCGTCTCAAGTAGACCATCGATAGCGTAAAAAGCATCTGGCAGTGCAACACGTCTAACAACGCTGCATGAAACATCGCCTTCGTTCCATTGATCGCCAGCGAGCTCGCTGACCATCGATGCATACCCGCGTAGAACTACAGCTAAACCATTGACGCGCTCGCATGAACGGGTATTCATCTTGTGCGGCATCGCGCTACTACCAACTTGGCCAGCTTTAAAGCCCTCAGTTACTAACTCTGCACCGGCCATTAAGCGAATCGATGTTGCTAGTGATGATGGCGCCGCTGCAATTTGTACAAGTGTTGTAACAACATCGTAATCAAATGAGCGTGGATAGATCTGTCCAGTTGAATCTAGAACATTAGTAAAACCTAACTCTTTAGCGATCTCGCTTTCAAGGTGTGCATGTGCATCAGATGAGCCAAGCAAATCAATTGAATCCTGAGCCGTACCAACTGGGCCTTTAATGCCGCGCATTGGAAAGCGGGCCAGTAATGCGCTTAAACGTTCATATGCAAAGAGGAGCTCTTCGGCCGTTGATGCAAAGCGTTTACCAAGAGTTGTAATTTGTGCAGGTGCATTATGGGATCGTCCTGCGATTGGTTGGTCGGCATACTGGGTTGCTCGTTCGGCAAGTCGTGCGAGCAGTGTTACCACCTTGTCATGAACAATCTCTAACCCATTGCGAATCTGTAGTGCTTCAATGTTTTCAGTTACGTCACGGCTTGTCATACCGGCGTGTATAGCTTCGTGACCCGCTAGGGCATTGAACTCTTCGATACGTGCTTTAACATCATGACGTGTCTGTTTTTCACGGGCATCAATCGATGCTAGATCCACTCGCGTAATTACGCTCTCGTAGGCTGTAATTACATCGGGAGAAATTTCATGACCGAGTGCCGACTGCGCCCGCATTACCGCGATCCATAGTCTGCGCTCTGCAACTATCTTGGCCTCTGGCGCAAAAATTTCGCGAATCGCAACAGATGCATACCTATCGGCTATGAGGCTCACTGATGAATTATCGGCCATTTAATTACCCTTCTCTGCCACTGAGGCGTTAAGTGCAATGTCGCTGCGATAGAAGGAGCCTGGCAGTGAAATCTGGCTGATCGCACGATAGGCGCGATCTCTGGCCTCGGTTAAATCGGCACCGACCCCTGTCACGGCGAGGACTCGACCGCCTGTTGCAACCAGGCCTTGGCCATTTTCAGAGGTACCTGCTTGAAAGATCTGTACATTTTCAATCTTTGGAAACTCTGAAATATGTCCGCCATTTTGCGGCGCAGTTGGATATCCCTTTGCAGCTAATACAACGGTTACCGCCGATTCATCTCGCCACTCTAAAACCGTATCGGCAAGACCTACCGTGGCAGCTTTATACAAAAGCGTCGCCAGTGGAGTCTTAAGTAATGGAATCAAAACCTGTGTTTCAGGATCACCAAAGCGAACATTGAATTCGATAACGCGAGTGCCGTGATCGGTAAGGGCTAAGCCTGCATACAGTAATCCAACAAACGGTGTACCCCTCGCACTCATTTCAGCGATCATCGGTGCGAGAACTTGTGTGTATGTATCATCAATAATATCTGATGGTGCCCACGGAAGTGGAGAGTAAGCACCCATACCTCCGGTGTTAGGTCCTTCATCGTTATCGCGTGCACGTTTGAAATCCTGTGCAGGTTGCATCGCAAGGATTGAGACTCCATCACTGATACCAAAGAGAGAGACTTCAGGTCCATTTAAAAACTCTTCAATGACAACTCGCTTGCAAGCAAGTGCGTGATCTAACGCCTCTTGGCGATTATGTGTAACTACTACACCTTTTCCACCAGCTAAACCATCATCTTTAACAACATATGGTGCACCGAAAGTATCGAGTGCTTTTTCAATCTCAGCTTTGGTTGTGCACGTAAAGCTATGTGCAGTTGGAACACCGGCATCAGACATAACCTCTTTAGCAAATGTCTTTGACCCCTCTAACTGCGCCGCTGCCTTTGATGGCCCAAATACTGCAATCTTTAATCTGCGCAAATCATCTGCAACTCCATTAACCAATGGAACTTCAGGGCCAATGACAACTAAATCTGCACCGATTTCCTGTGCCAGGGCAACGATTTGTGCGTTACTCGTTATATCGATCGCGTGGCACTGTGCAAACTCGGCAATTCCTGGATTGCCTGGTGCAACATGAAGTGATGTACATGCAGGGTCTGCATGTAGACCTAGTCCAAGGGCGTGTTCACGACCGCCACTTCCGACTAGGAGGATTTTCATTGTTAGATGAAATCCGTTACGACGATTGTTTCATCGCGACCCGGGCCCACACCAATCGCACTTATTGGTGCCCCTGAGATCTTTTCCAAAAAGGCAACATACTCTTGCGCAGCTTTTGGAAGATCGCTGAGCTTTCGCGCCTTCGTAATATCCTCACTCCAACCCTGCAGGTATTCATAAATGGGCTTGGCGTGGTGGAAATCGCTCTGTGAAGCTGGAAGTTCTTCAACTCGCTTACCATCGATTTCATATGCAACACATACTGGAATCTTTTCCCAGCCAGTTAAGACATCTAACTTTGTTAAGAAGAAATCTGTTAAACCATTAACACGCACCGCATAACGTGCGATAGGTGCGTCATACCATCCACAACGACGTGCCCGGCCTGTGGTCACGCCAACTTCTCCGCCGATACGCTGGAGCGCTTCACCATCTGCATCAAAGAGTTCTGTTGGGAAGGGTCCGCTACCAACGCGCGTCGTATATGCCTTAACGATTCCAATAACTTTAGTGATCTTGGTTGGTCCAATACCACTACCGGTACATGCACCGCCTGCAGTTGGATTACTAGAAGTCACAAATGGATATGTACCATGATCAACATCGAGCAGAGTGCCTTGCGATCCTTCAAGCAGTACGCGCTTGCCAGCCTTTAAAGCTTGATCAAGAAGCAAAACTGTATCTGCAACGTATGGGCGCAGAATTTCGGCATATGCCAAATACTCATTCAATACCTCTTCAACTTCGATGTTTTTACGGTTGAAAACCTTGATTAATACCTGGTTTTTATCACGTAATGCGCTTTCAATTTTTTGACGCAGAATTGATGGGTCGAACAAATCCTGAACACGGATTCCTATGCGGTTGATCTTGTCGGCATAGGCCGGCCCGATTCCACGACCTGTAGTGCCGATTTTAGATTTACCTAAGAAGCGCTCTGAAACCTTGTCGATTGTTCGGTGATAGGGAGTAATTAAATGCGCGTTTGTTGAGATTACTAACTTACTGCAATCTATTCCGCGCTCTGTTAAGCCCTTTATCTCCTCGAGCAAAACACCTGGATCGATTACTACTCCATTTCCAATTACTGGAATGACATTGGGGGAGAGAATTCCAGATGGTAATAAGTGAAGTGCATACTTTTGATCACCAATGACAACAGTGTGCCCGGCGTTGTTACCACCTTGGTAGCGAACGACATAGTCAACGCGATCACCGAGTAAATCGGTAGCTTTACCCTTGCCTTCATCGCCCCATTGGGCGCCAAGCAAAACAAGTGCAGGCATTGGTAAAGCCTTTCCGATTAGTTAGAAATTAGTTGAGTGATGAAGTGCCGGTCGAACGAAGATCTTCACAGCCACGAACAACTCGTGCCGCCATTCCCGCCTCAGCAGCCTTACCCCATGCACGAGGATCATAGATTTTCTTATTTCCAACTTCTCCATCAATGCGCAGTACACCGTCATAGTTTTTAAGCATATGATCTGCAACTGGACGGGTAAATGCGTACTGGGTATCAGTGTCGATATTCATCTTAATAACACCGTAATCTAATGATTCACGAATCTCTGAAAGAAGAGAGCCTGAACCACCGTGGAATACTAGGTTCAAAGGCTTACTTCCTGCGGTGAGGCCAAGTTTTTTCGAAACGGCCTCTTGTAATGTCGCCAGAATCTTTGGCTGTAAAACCACGTTGCCTGGCTTATAGACTCCATGGACATTTCCAAATGTCGCAGCGACCATATAAAACTCATCGCTTCCAAGGGTTTCCAGAACCATCAACGCATCCTCTGGAGTTGAATAGAGTTTGGCATCATGTTTTGCCTCAACGCCATCTTCTTCTCCGCCAACTACGCCAATTTCAATCTCAAGAATAGTTCGAGCAGCGATTGACATAGTTAACATCTCTTTAGATATCTTCATATTTTCAACCATTGAAACTGCTGAGCCATCCCACATGTGCGAGTTAAATAGTGGGGCTTTACCTGATGCAAGGCGCTGGGCGCCAATCTCTAAGAGTGGGCGCATGAAGCCATCTAACTTTTCTACTGGACAGTGATCGGTATGTATTCCAATATTGACGTTATAGTTTTTAGCAACGATGTGGGCATATTCGGCCAATGCAACTGCGCCATCGATCATCTTCTTGACTGTTGAGCCTGATGCGTATTCGGCCCCGCCCCATGAAAACTGAATAATTCCATCTGACTCGGCTTCGGCGAAACCACGAAGAGCTGCTGTGATGGTTTGCGATGATGAAACGTTAATCGCTGGATATGCGAAGGCGCCTTTCTTGGCGCGATCCAGCATCTCTACATAAATTTCGGGAGTTGCAATTGGCACTGTGGCTCCTACTCGCTCTGGTGTAAAACTCTAGTAGAGCGCATCTTTGGACCATCTAGAGGCTTACGGCCAATCCTCTCACTTAAGAGCCACTTCCCACAAAAGCGGCGCGAAAAAGCCCCCGAAAACCGATTCAGGGGCTTTTCCTTAAGCGGCTAACTCAGGCTCTTGAGGGCGTTAGCTAAGAACTTGGCCAAGGCCGCCACTAACACTGGGCTACTTAGTAGTTTTAAAAACATGAGGATAAATGATGTCAGCATCTGTACTCCTTTCTGTGGCGAATCATTGGCCTTAACCCTTGCTTCAAACTCCACCTCATTTACCCTTGTTGATAACAATCACGAGCAGGTAATCTCATCGGTTATGAGCCAGAATCACGAATCACTTGAAAACCTGCTTCAGGAGGATCGACGCTTTCCACCCAGCGCCGATTTCGCGGCTAAGGCAAATGCGCAGTTAGAGATTTATGAACGCGCCGAAAAAGATCGTTTGGCTTTCTGGGAGCTTCAAGCAAGTGATCTTGAGTGGTCAAAAAAATGGGACTCAGTGCTGGATTGGCAACCCCCTTACGCCAAATGGTTTATCGGTGGAAAGTTAAATGCATCCGTCAACGCACTTGATCGCCATGTTGCACAGGGTCGTGGTAATCGTGTTGCATTTTATTTTGAAGGTGAGCCCGGAGACACACGCACTATTACATATGCGCAGCTATTAATCGAAGTCAAAAAAACTGCTAATGCTTTAATTGAAATTGGAATTACAGCAGGTGATCGTGTCGCCATTTATATGCCTATGATTCCAGAGGCGGCAATCGCCATGTTGGCATGTGCTCGTATTGGAGCACCGCACTCCGTTGTCTTTGGTGGATTTTCAGCAGATGCACTCTTATCGCGTATCCAAGATGCCGATGCAAAATTAGTTATTACCGCCGATGGTGGATTTAGAAAAGGCGCTCCCTTTGCATTAAAACCAGCTGTAGATGAAGCCCTCAAAGGCGCACACAATGTGGAGAAAGTATTAGTTGTTGCTCGTACTAAACAGGAAACCGCCTGGAGCGATCGTGACATTTGGTGGCACGACATCGTTGATCGCCAGTCATCAGAGCACGCTGCCGAGAGCTTTGACTCTGAGCACCCCTTATTCATTCTCTACACCTCAGGAACGACGGCCAAGCCCAAGGGTATTTTTCACACAACAGGCGGCTACTTAACTCAGGTCGCCTATACCCACAAGGTTGTCTTCGACATTAAAGCCGAGAGTGATATCTATTGGTGCACCGCCGATGTCGGTTGGGTTACAGGTCATAGTTATGTTGTCTATGGCCCACTCATTAACGGTGCTACACAGGTGATGTATGAAGGAACCCCTGATACTCCGCATAAGGGGCGTATTTTTGAAATTATTGCAAAGTACGGTGTCACAATTTTATATACGGCACCAACGCTTATCCGCACATGGATGAAGTGGGGCGATGAGTTCCCACGTGCCCATAATTTAGAATCACTTCGCCTTCTTGGATCTGTCGGTGAACCTATTAATCCTGAAGCATGGATGTGGTACCGCGAAATAATCGGCGGTAATCGCTGCCCAATTGTTGATACATGGTGGCAGACCGAAACTGGTGCGATCATGATTTCTCCACTACCTGGTATCACTGCAACGAAACCAGGATCTGCGATGAGAACTATTCCGGGAATTAGTGCACAAGTTGTCAACGAAAGCGCAGTTCCAGTTGGAAATGGGCACGGTGGGTTTTTAATCTTAGATAAGCCATGGCCATCTATGTTGCGTGGTATTTGGGGCGAAGATGCCAGATACAAAGAGACGTACTGGTCGCGCTTTGATGGAATCTATTTTGCGGGAGATGGCGCAAAGCTAGATGATGAGGGTGCAATCTGGTTACTTGGCCGGGTTGATGATGTTATGAATGTTTCCGGTCACCGTATTTCAACGACTGAAGTTGAATCCTCGCTTGTCTCACATGAAGCAGTTGCAGAAGCTGCCGTTGTTGGCGCCGCCGATGCAATGACCGGACAAGGAATCGTCGCATTTGTTATTTTGAGAACAGGTATTGCCCATGCCGATGGTGATCTCTTATTAACCGAACTCCGAAACCATGTAGCAAAGCAGATAGGTCCTATCGCAAAGCCCCGTCAGGTCCTGATAGTTAATGAGCTGCCTAAGACTCGCAGTGGCAAAATTATGCGCCGACTCTTAAAAGATGTTGCTGAAAATCGCACAGTGGGTGATGCCACAACTTTGGCAGATCCAAACGTGATGGCGCTAATATCTCAAGGTCTAAAGAGTGCAAAGGATGAGGATTAGAGTTTTACGCCTAAATACTTACTGGTCAGCGTAATAAGCTCGATTTCGTTCTTTATCTCACCAATTTTCTTGTATGCCACGGTTCCATCAGCGGCAATAAACCACGTTACGGGTACTCCCATCCCAAAGTATTCGCGGGATCTGCCATCACCATCATAGAGATTTGGCCATGTCATGCCATGTGTTGTAACAAAATCCTGACCATCTTTAATCGAAGCCTCTTCAACATCAATACCGATGAGCTCAACTTTGCCCTGTGCCTTCTTATAGAAAGAACGGAAATACGGCATCTCAGCTTTACATGAAGTACACCATGAGCCCCACACATTAATAATCATCGGTCCACGCAAAGCATTAATCGCCGCACCTTTTGAGCCATCAAGACAGCCCAGTTCGATTGGATTAGAAATACTTGTGGTACGCAGTGATGCGCATGAAACAACTTCACCGGCGATTTCTTGCACAGGTGCAGCACAACTAGTGAGTAACACTAGTGAAAGTGCAAGTGCGCTTTTTTTCAACGAAAATCCTTATCTGTCTTTACGAGAAGTTTAGCTTTTTCAATATCCATTTCGCCAATCCCAACACTAGGACAGATCTTTGCAAGTGGACATACTCCACACGCAGGTTTGCGCGAATGACAGATTCTTCGTCCGTGCCAGATTATGCGTTGTGACAAATTAGTCCACTCTGCCTGCGGTATTAACTGCCCAACAATGTGTTCGACTTTTACTGGATCTTTTTCGCTAGTCCAACCAAATCGGCGGGAAAGTCGACCGAAATGGGTATCAACTGTTATTCCTGGGATATCAAATGCATGCCCTAGAACAACATTCGCAGTCTTTCTTCCAACACCTGGAAGTGTTATTAACTTTTCTAATGTATTTGGAACTTCACCTTCAAAGTCACTCAGTATCTTTGTCGTAAGCCCTTTAATATGACGGGCTTTAGCACGGTAGAAACCAGTCTGAAATACAAGTTTCTCGATATCGTGCAAGTCAGCCTTGGCAAAGGCCTTAACGCTCTGATACTTCTTAAATAGTGCAGGTGTAACGGTGTTAACCCTTTTATCTGTGCATTGAGCGCTAAGAACTGTGGCGATAATTAACTGTAGGGGGTTCTGAAAATCTAATTCACAGCGTATATCTGGATAGGTCTTGGTGAGAATGCGATACATAGCCCGCGCTTGATTTCGATTTTCTTTATCGGCGGACATAAGAGTAAAGTACTCCTTGTGACTCCAGATGAAGATGTATTCCGCAAAGCCCCACTATTTACAGCCCTCGACGATGTCGCTGCCGCTTCACTGCGCGCATCAATGGATTCAGTCAAGATCGCAAAGGGAAGTGTGCTATTTGCTGAGGGTGATGATGGGGATCATCTATATGTCATCCTCGAAGGAAAGTTAAAACTTGGCACTTCCAGTGGCGATGGTCGCGAAAATCTCTTATCAATCCTTGGTCCTGGCGATATGTTCGGCGAGCTCAGTCTTTTCGATCCGGGCCCTCGCACATCAACTGCAACTGCGGTCACTGATGCAAAACTTTTAAGCCTCAGTCATAAGAATTTAATCCCGTGGCTTGCAGTTAACCCAGCAGTTGCACTCAACTTGCTTGAGCGCTTAGCCCAACGCTTACGCCGTACAAATGAGGCCGTTGGTGATTTAGTGTTCTCAGATGTTCCTGGACGAGTTGCTAAAGCATTAATCGATCTTGGCGAGCGCTTTGGTAAGCAGAGCCCTGAAGGTCTCTATGTCCACCATGATTTAACTCAAGAAGAGCTGGCGCAATTAGTCGGTGCCTCTCGCGAAACCGTTAACAAGGCACTTGCAGATTTCGTTGGTCGAGGCTGGTTAAAGCTCGATGGCCGCGCGGTATTGATTACAGATTTCGAACGTCTATCAAAAAGAGGAAAATAGCGTTCCCGTTTTTTTAATCAGTAATCTCCACGGTTAGTTCAATCTCAACAGGTGAGTTAAGCGGTAGCTCTGCAATTCCAACTGCACTGCGTGCATGCTTTGCGCCATCGCCCCAGATAGCTAAAAATAGTTCGCTAGCACCATTTACTACGACAGGTGCGTTGATATAGCCAGGTACACCATTGACGTAGCCAACAACTCGAACAATCTTTGTAATCTTATTGACATCGGCAACTGTTGCTACTGCAGCGATCGCATTCAGCGCGCAGATCTGAGCAAGCTCTTTGGCGCGCTCAGGAGTTATCTCGCCATCGACTTTACCAACACCGGCCATCTCACCATTAACTAGTGGTAGCTGACCTGCGGTAAAAACAATATTTCCAGTGCGAATTGCTGGGACATATGCCGCTATAGGCAGTGCCGCAACTGGAAGTTCGAGACCGAGCTCTTTTAACTTAGCTCGTACATCTACTGAATTCACTTAATCTCTCTCTTCATGTAAGCAACCAACTGCTCGCCAGTACCTGGTGCTGGGATTACTTGTACTAACTCCCAACCATCTGATCCCCATGTATCAAGGATCTGCTTAGTTGCATGCGAGAGTAATGGGACTGTGGCATATTCAAATTTCATTTATTTAACGCCTCCTTGACTAGGTTTGAAACGATAGAGCCATCGGCCTTGCCTGCGATTAGCGCTTTAACTGCCCCCATAACCTTGCCCATATCGCCAGGTCCTGCAGCACCAGTCGATGCGATCGCATTAGCAATCATCTTCTTTATTTCATCAACGCCTAGTTGTGCAGGTAGATAGCGTCCAATTACTTCACCTTCAGCTTTTTCAAGGGCGGCTCTATCACCGCGTCCTGCGTTTTCAAAAGCCTCGGCCGCTTCACGACGCTTCTTAGCCTCGCGCGAGAGCACGGTAATTACCTCGTCATCACTTAAAACGCGCGCCTCTTTACCAGCGACCTCTTCATTTGTGATCGCCGTCAAAACCATGCGAATAGTGCCCGATGTAATCTCATCGCGACCACGAATCGCCTCAGTTAAGTCGCTGCGTAAGCTCTCTTTAATACTCATGCATCCTTACCCTTTTTCTCTCTTGCCGCTAAATCAGCATCAACCATCAGTTCTGCAAGGGCTTTCCAATGTGTCTCGGCTTTCCAGTTAAGTTGCTGGTTCACCTTTGAGGGGTCACCTACCAGGGCATCAACTTCAGTTGGGCGCATATACTTCGGGTCGATCTCTAAGTGATCCTCCCAATTCAAGCCAGCACGGGCAAAGGCAACTTGGGCAAAATCTTTTACTGTCGCCCCAACCCCTGTTGCCACTACATAATCAGAAGACTTGTCCTGTTGAAGCATTAGCCACATAGATTCGACGTATTCCTTGGCATACCCCCAATCGCGCACTGCATCAAGATTTCCGAGGAAAAGTTTCTTCTTCGAACCTGTTGCAATTTCTGCTACCGCTCGAGTAATTTTACGAGTTACAAAAGTCTCACCGCGTCGTGGTGATTCATGATTAAACAAAATCCCATTGGTCGCGTGCATTCCATAACCCTCTCGATAATTCACTGTGCACCAATATGCCATTAACTTGGCTGCTGCATAGGGACTGCGTGGCTTGAAATAGCTCTCTTCGTTTTGTGGGGGTGGTGTGGATCCATACAACTCAGAAGTGCTCGCCTGGTAAAAACGCGTATCCACACCGGCTGATCTAATTGATTCGAGCAAACCCACAGCCCCAACTGCGTCGACTTGAGCTGTGTACTGTGGCATCGTAAATGAAACTTGAACATGTGACTGGGCGCCTAAATTATAAACTTCATCAGGGTTGATGTCTCTGAGTAAATTTGTTAATCCCACCCCATCAATCAGATCACCATAGTGCAGAAACAATTTTGGGTTGGGTTCGTGAGGATCTTCATAAAGATGGTCAATCCGAGAGGTATTGAAAGTGGAAGAACGACGAATTAAACCATGGACTTCATAACCTTTACTTAGTAATAATTCAGCAAGATAGGATCCATCCTGGCCTGTTATTCCAGTAATAAGTGCAACTTTACTTTTCATCGTCGAGACTCTCCTTTTGCTGTCGCTGACTTGTACCAACTGATGGTGGATGCAAGCCCCTCATCCAATGTTACGCGGGGTGACCACCCCAACTGTTTAATTCTAGAAATATCCAAGAGTTTACGTTTCGTTCCGTCGGGCTTACTAGAATCCCAAAGAATTGTTCCATTAAAGCCAGTGAGCATTGCTATTTTTTGGGCCAGTTCTTTAATCGATAATTCTTTGCCAGTTCCAATATTAAGGTGAAGATACGAATTATACTTTTCTGATGCCACTAGAACCGCTCCAGCTAAGTCATCGACATAAAGAAATTCTCGCTTAGGTGAGCCTGTTCCCCATAGTGTAACTGTGCTTACGCCATTATCCACCGCCTCCACAAATCTGCGTATGAGTGCGGGCAAAACATGTGATGTATTTAAGTCAAAATTATCCCTAGGGCCATACAAGTTGGTAGGCATTAGTGAAATCCAGTTGTAACCATATTGTTTTCGATATGAATTAACTAATTCAATTCCTGCTATTTTTGCAATTGCATATGCTGAATTGGTTGGTTCAAGTGGCCCAGTCATTAAGTACTCTTCTTTGATTGGCTGTTGAGAGTCCTTTGGATAAATACAGCTAGAACCAAGGAAAATGAAATTCTTTACCATCGCACCGTGAGCTGCATGCATTAAGTTGACTTGAATTCGAATGTTGTCCTCAAGAAACTCGACAGGAAAATCACTATTGGCGCCGATCCCACCAACACGCGCGGCGGCATCAATCACTAAAGTAGGCCGTATTTCCTTTAGAACTTGACTGGTCTGAGTAAGGTCGAGGAGATCGACTACTTCGCGATTAATTCCAAAGACTTCATGGCCAGCATCTTGGAACACTTTTGTGATCGCAGAGCCTGCTAGTCCTGTGGTACCGGCGACAACAATGGTCATGCGGAAACTCTAACAGGCTACTTTAGTGTGAACTCTATCGCGAGAAGTTCCGCGATTTGAGCGGTATTTAACGCCGCTCCTTTACGCAGATTGTCACCACAGACGAACATTTCCAGGGCCATTGGATCATCAAGACTTTTGCGAACTCGGCCCACCCATGTTGGATCTGTGCCTACGACATCGGCTGGTGTTGGAAACTTATAGTTTTCAGGATCATCGACCAACTTAACTCCGGCGGCGTTGCGCAAGATATCTTGAGCCCCTTTTCGTGAGGGCTCTTTAGCAAATACTGCGTGCACAGTCAGTGAATGAGTAGTCAGAACCGGTACTCGCACACATGTTGCCGAAACTTTTAAGTGAGGCAGGCCCAAAATCTTGCGTGATTCATTGCGAACTTTAAGCTCTTCCGATGAATACCCGTCGGCTTTAAGTGAGCCTGCCCATGGAATAACGTTTAATGCAAGGGGTGCAGGAAAGGGACCATTGTCAGTAATGATTGCTTGAATATCACCTGCGATATCACCTGCAGTTGTTCCGGCGACTAATTCAATCTGTTCGCGCAAAATATCAAGGCCTGCTTGACCGGCACCTGAAGCCGCTTGGTATGAAGAAACTACCAACTCTATAAGTTCGTAGTCGCGATGGAGAGCACCCAGCGTCACGATCATCGACAATGTTGTGCAGTTTGGATTTGAAATAATTCCACGCGGGCGATTCTTAATCTCCTGCGGATTTACTTCCGGCACAACTAGGGGAACATCTGCATCCATGCGAAATGCACCCGAGTTATCAACAACAACTGCGCCACGAGCTGCAGCGATTGGTGCCCACTCTTTTGAAATCTCATCTGGAACATCGAACATTGCAACATCGATGCCATTAAAGCTCTCCGGTGTTAATGCAACAACGGTTAACTCTTCACCGCGGCACATAAGTTTTTTACCAGCACTACGTGCCGATGCAATTAAACGAATCTCTCCCCAGACATCTGGGCGCTCTGACAAGATTCCAAGCATCACAGTACCTACAGCGCCAGTTGCACCAACAACTGCAAGTGAGGGCTTACTCATCGACCAGAACCCCCATATACAACGGCCTCGCTCTGATCGGCATCTAAGCCAAAGGCGGTATGGGCCGCTTGAACTCCACGCTCGATATCGGCCTGGCGGCAGATAATTGAGATACGGATTTCAGAGGTTGAAATCATTTCGATATTAACGCCGGCCGTCGATAGTGCGCCAAAAAACGTCGCTGTTACGCCTGGATGTGAGCGCATTCCCGCTCCAATTAGGGAGAGCTTGCCGATTTGATCATCGTATTGAATCGATGCATAGCCAAC
>WLNU01000040.1 GCA_009699645.1 Actinomycetota bacterium
AGTTCGCGATCAAAGGGCTCACCCTCTGCAGTTCCTTGAACCTCAATAAATCGTCCATCTCCTGCAACAACAACATTCATGTCTGTACCGGCACGAACATCTTCTTCGTAACAAAGATCTAGCATTGGTACACCATCAATAATTCCGACACTTACCGCTGCGACAGAATCACTGAGTGGATTAGCAGATGGCTTTATGTGACCTTGGCTCTTGGCCCAAGTAATTGCATCGGCAAGGGCGACATATGCACCAGTAATTGCTGCAGTGCGAGTGCCACCATCGGCTTGTAGTACGTCACAGTCAATAACAATTGTATTTTCGCCAAGCTCTTTTGTATTAACAATTGCACGCAAAGAGCGGCCAACTAGACGTGATATCTCCTGAGTACGCCCACCTAACTTGCCTTTAACACTTTCACGGTCAGAGCGAGTATGGGTAGCACGGGGCAACATCGCATATTCAGATGTAACCCAACCAGTACCTGTGTCCTTTAACCAACGTGGAACCCCAGGTGAAAAAGATGCAACACATAAGACGCGTGTCTTACCGAACTCAACAAGGACTGAACCCTCGGCGTGATCTAGCCACCCACGCGTGAATTTAATTTCGCGCAGAGTATTGACTTCTCGTCCATCATTGCGTGCCATCTACCGCTCCTATTACTCAGATTTAGTGTGCCGACGTGTGGTGGTTTTAGAGATCTTGGTGCTCTACTCGAGTTACTTCGGGACCTAGAAAACGTCGAGCCAGACTCTCAAAGGCCTTGGCATCGCCAGTTGCTAAGAATGTGTGTTTGGGTGGATTGCTCTGTTGAGGGCGCAGCAGATTTTTCTCTACTAAAGTGCGATACAAATCCTTAGCTGTTTCTTCAGCACTCGACACTAGAGTGACAGCTTCACCCATGACATATGAAATTACTCCAGTTAAAAGTGGATAGTGCGTACACCCTAAAACTAAAGTATCGATTTTTGCTCCTATAAAGGGTGCTAAATAACCTCGGGCGATTTCTGTAATCTCAGCCCCTGATGTTTCTCCGCGCTCAACAAACTCCACAAAGAGCGGGCAGGCAATAGATGTAATATCTAACTGCGGTGCTGCAGCAAATGCATCTAAGTAGGCGGCAGAGTCGATTGTTGCTCGAGTGCCTATCACGCCTATGTGTCCACTGCGGGTAGCTGCAACTGCCCGACGGGCCGCAGGTTGGATAACTTCGATCACAGGAATTGAATAACGCTCTCGTGCATCACGCAACATCGCAGCACTTGCCGTGTTGCATGCGATAACTATCGCCTTGACGCCCTGTTGAACAAGAAAATCTAAACTCTCTAATGCAAACTCTCGCACCTCAGCCAATGGACGGGGGCCAAATGGTCCTCGCGCAGTATCGCCGATATAAATAGTTGATTCATTGGGAAGTTGATCTAATATCGATCGAGCAACAGTGAGTCCACCCACTCCAGAATCAAAGATTCCAATTGCTGCGTTGCTCATATCGGCAATCCTACCCTGCGACTTACTGGCTTAGAGAGCATCGTCCATGAGCGCTTGAATCAGACTCTCCTGCAACCACCCTAGCCAGCTATAAACTGCATAGACGCCGCGCATTGGATCATCGGGTGCCAGAATTTCCAGATCCTCATGTGAATTCTCTTGGACTTTCAATCTCACACCTAACGCTAAGCGAATGTCATTCATCGCACCTAGCCAAGCATTTGCACCTTCATGGTCGACTTCGATACAACCATCGGGCGAACTCTTTAAATCGATACGCATCGACATTGCATGTGCCGATTTCTTTGCGCGCAGAGTTAGCTCGGTATATCTGCGAAACTCAGATGCATCGACTTGCTCGGCGTAGGCATTAGGTAACAAGCGAAGTAATACCTCGTCATCGGGTGGTGAATCGTGACTAGTGATTCCGACCATAGCAGCAAGGGGATCGTCGCTGTGATTATCACTGCGCTCTCCTAGAAGTTCGATTATCTGTTCAACGAGATTTACTAAGACTTCACTTTCAGATGGAGAGAAATTTGCGACATAATCATTGTTTCCATGGCGAGTAAAGCCCGATGGTTGTTCATCAACTTCTCTACTCATATGGCTTGGTCTCCTCGCTGGAGTGTGGCCCATAGTCCATATTCGTGCAGGCGAGCTACATCGTGTTCCATCTCTTCGCGACTACCGGTGGAAACAACAGCTTTACCTTGAGTATGAACCTGCATCATGAGTTCGTGGGCCTTCTGTTTTGTAAATCCAAAGAGCTCCATTAATACATATGTCACGTAGCTCATTAGATTTACTGGATCATCCCAAACAATAGTTATCCATGGTTTGTCACTACTAAATAACTCTTTAATCTCTTCATCAATTTTTTCATCAACTTTTGGCATAACTAGCGCACCACTATCGAAAACTCTGATGAGGAGATCACTTGTGGGCCGTTGGCTATTTGTATTCGCATGGTTACGACCCCCCTCTTTGCCTGCGATGTCGTAATGACAAACTCGCCTTTAGAGTCCGTTGCTGCACTCACACCTATATTTTGCCACTTTCCAGCGATAAATCTCTGAAGTGTTGCAGTTGCATCCGCAGTGCGAGGTAGCAGCGTTCCTTTGATCTGCATCGGTACTCCATTTTTTTGTGTACTGAGATGCTCAAGAATGACTTTAGGGCGCACAGTCACAATCTCTTCGCTACTCGTTGACTCCGCCCTCTCCCACGTACCTGCCGTGCTCAGACGAAACGCGGCAGAGTTAGCCATAGTCACAGGTATAGAGATGCTTCCATCTGCTGCCGTTGTTGATTCTGCAATTTTGCTCCAGGTGTTTTCGCTCGCACGCTTAATTTCCACATTAACTAATAGCCCAGCCACCGCAGACTTGTCCTTAAGAGTAAAGCTGCCTTTGAGTGCAAATATGTCACCAAAGCTAACCGACATTGCCTGCGTATTCTCAATACTTAAAGTGTTGATGAGAACATCTGGTGCGATTGCAAGTGCAACATTTCGCATCGCGGTAGTTGCGGCTACATCCTCCATACCCAAGGTCCAAAGGGCTGCTCCACCCAAACGGTACTTTGCAACCAGGTTCATACGCTCGGCATAGCTTCGCTCATTGTGATACCACACGGTGCGTGAGACTGTGCAGGTAGTTGCTGCTCCTTTAGCGGTTAAGCCATTAAAACTCTGAATGTAAGAGTATGTAACCTCACTACTTTTCTCATCAAATACTGGAGTAGCTAGATCAATGGCCGCTTTGGTATTTGCATAGTTCATTTTAAAAACCGCTGCTTTAGCACCAACCTTTAAACCAGGTGGGGCACTCACAGGACATATGCCGACAACTGCAGTAATCCAATCGCGACCATAACCCGGTAGGCCAATAAAAACCTTTGATGCGGGCATAATACTGAGTGCATACTGCAGAGTTTTCTCAGTCCAAGTGATAGGACCGATGGGACCAGGCTTTGCAACTGAGTAGTCATACGTCATGATGCGCAAACGATCGATGCTAGATGCAATTTCGGCCCATGCGTAAACCGTGTATCCCTTCTGTTTTTCACTTGGATTAAATGCATATGGTGTTGAAACAGACAAGATTTTTTGGGATGCATGTAATTGACCACTGAGCTCTTTGATAAATAAAACCCAGTTGGGAGCCGTCTTTGCCCACGTCGTGTTGGCATCGACAAAAGCAAAACCCTCAAAATCTAAATCAATTCCATCAAAGCCATTTTTATTGACCAAATCTACGATTGATTTAACGATAGTCGTTCGCGTTTCTGCCTTTGTAAGATATCCAGCTAGAACCAACTCATTTGTTCCATCGGTCATCGTTGGGATGATTTTTAATCCACTCTTGCGCATTAAACAGAGCGTGTCTGCCATAGGCCAAGAGGGATTACCTGTTGCATAGTCGTCACGGATTAGGGTTGGAGATTTGAGTGTGTACCAAAATGGCATTATCTCTTTCATTAAATCCTTATTTGTAAAGAGGTAAGAAGCGTTCAGTGCTGCATTATCTTCTGGAGAATACTCATTGGGTTCGCATGTCACTGGCGCACCTGGTGTTGCCACAACACTCGTTGGAAGCTTTTTAATAAATGGAATTACTGTTTTGACTGAATAGTATGGAATCCAACCTGTAACAATTCTCCGGGGCTGACTATCGACTCCATGAGCTGAGAGCGAAAAAGAGAGGGCGGTGCTCAAAAGAGTGAGGGTGAGGATGCGAAACTTATGCGACATCGCTATTTATCTTCAGGCCCTTTTTTCAGACCAGCGTGAATCTCTTTACATGTCGGGCAGATGGGATATTTTTCTGGGTCACGTGAGGGGATCCATTTTTTCCCGCAGAGCGCTCGGACTGATTTACCAGTGACCGCCGATTCGACAATCTTGTCCTTCTTTACATAGTGTGCGAATCGGTCGTGCCCGCCATCATCTTCTTCGAGGACAGGTCTGGTTAAGAGATCGCTATCTGTCTCTATCGCGCTCTTTCGGAAGATTCCCATGAGGTAGATAAGAATACCTTCGGCGCCTTCGAAACTACGGGTAGAATTCGCAAATGAAGGACTTACTGCGCACCCACGATCTGTGCCGAGATGATGTCGAGCTTTTACTCGACACTGCCGCTGATTTCGCTGCCAATCCTCTTCGATCCAACACAGCTTTAGCTAATAAGAGTGTTGCCATTTATATGACCAAGCCATCTACGCGCACCCGTTTGTCATCTGAAACGGCCGTTGCACATTTAGGTGGAACCCCGATCTTCATCCGTGGCGATGAGCTTCAATTAGGTCGAGGAGAAAGCATCGCCGATACAGCTCGAATAATGAGTGGATATTGCAGCGCACTCATCATCCGCACCTTTGCACAATCAGATGTTAACGAACTCGGTGCTAACGCATCGATTCCAGTAATTAATGCACTCACAGATGATGATCATCCAACACAGTTGCTTGCCGATTGGATAACAATTCGCGAACAGTTTGGAAAAGATATTTCTGGGCGTAAATTTGTTTACTTAGGTGATGGTAACAATATGTCGCACGCGTGGTTAATAATGGGAGCAATTATGGGCGCCCACGTTGTCACTGCAACGCCAAGCGGTGCATGGGCACCAGATCAACACGTTGTAGAAACTGCTAAAAAGATTGCATCGCAAAGTGGCGGAAAAGTTGAAGTACTGCATGATCCAGAGGCTGCAGCAAAAGATGCGAGTGTTTTGTATACCGATGTTTGGATGTCAATGGGTGACTCTGAACATCAGCGAGAAGAAAAGGTACTGGCGCTCTCTCCATTTGCAGTTACTGAAAACTTAATGTCGTTAACGCAAAAGGATTCTGTGTTCATGCACTGTTTACCTGCGCACCGTGGCGAAGAGGTCGAAGCCTCTGTGATAGATGGAACCAAATCCATTATCTGGCGGGAGGCATTTCACCGCCGCACAACGATTCAATCTCTGCTCTATCACCTAGTTCGAGGTGACCTGAAAGGCTCTAGCCACTAGTATTTCCCGCATGCTCATAGCCGTGCCTAAAGAAATTCGTGAGGGTGAAAGGCGCGTTGCCCTTGTCCCCGACATCATCAATAAATTAACGCGGTTAGGTTTCAATGTTCTCATCGAGTCTGGTGCCGGAGTACATTCTCAGGCAACTGATGCTGATTATGTGAGCGCTGGTGCAACGGTTGCAAAGGGTGAAGTTCTCAGTAACGCCGATGCCATTCTCTCTGTACAGCCTTTAACGCCAGCCCAGATGGCTACTGTGAAGAAAGGCGCGGTCACAATAAGTTTTCTCTCACCAGTTACCGCCATTGATTCAATTGAAGCGGCAGCTACCGCAGGTGTTACTGCATTCTCTCTTGAATTAGTTCCAAGAATTTCCAGAGCACAGTCGATGGATGCTCTCACTTCTCAGGCATTGTGCGCGGGCTATCGCGCAGCTCTAGTTGGCGCAGAACTCTCCCCACGCTTCTTCCCAATGCTAATGACCGCCGCAGGTACCGTAACTCCAGCACAAGTATTAGTTCTTGGTGCAGGTGTTGCGGGTTTGCAAGCGATGGCAACTGCGCGACGATTAGGTGCAGTTGTCTCTGCCTACGACGTTCGTCCAGCATCTGCCGATGAAGTCCGTTCCATGGGCGCAGCTTTTATCGAACTTGAACTTGAAGCACTTGAGGGCGCCGGTGGTTATGCGCGAGAGATGAGTCAAGATCGCGCCGCACAACAACAAGCACTTCTTACTCCTTACATTGCCAAATCTCATGTAGTTATTACAACTGCGGCAGTTCCTGGTCGCCAAGCTCCACGTCTGATGACACAAGCGATGGTTGATTCAATGGCGCCAGGCACAATCATTATCGACTTAGCCGCTGAAACCGGTGGCAACGTTGAAGGCTCAAAGCCTGGCGAAATTATTACTACATCAGGCGGAGTTCGTATTTGGGGCGGGAAAGATGTCCCAAGTCAGCTTGCTTTCCATGCATCCTTCTTATATTCGCGCAACGTTGTCAATCTTCTAACGCTCTTTACTACACCAGCCAAGGATGACGACAAGGTCGCATTCGCACTCAACTTCGACGATGAGATTATCAATGGGGCGGCCGTGACTCATGGTGGATCCCGTAGAGATGCAGGGGGTAAGTAAATGGAGCCGATTGCAGTTATTTCAATCTTTGTTTTAGCAGTCTTTGTGGGCTTTGAGGTCGTATCTAAAGTCTCTTCAACATTGCACACACCGCTTATGTCTGGTGCAAATGCAATCCATGGTGTCATTTTAGTTGGCGCCATTATTGTTGCCGATCACAGCTCAACCAATCTTGAACTCGGTCTGGCAGTCGCAGCGATTGTGTTAGCCACAATTAATATGGTGGGTGGCTTTGTTGTTACCGATCGAATGCTTGAGATGTTCAAAGGAAAGAAGAAATGAGCCGCACCGTGTACGACCTCATCGGTCTACTTGCAGGCGTGGCATTTATCTTGGCTCTCAAAGGCCTATCCCATCCAAAGACTGCCCGTCGAGGAAACTTAATTGGCGCTTTTGGTGCGACATTAGCAACTCTCGTTGTCTTCTTTTACGCCAATCCTGATTCATCTCTTCCATTGAATAACCTTGGATGGATTCTCGGGGCGATAGTTCTTGGATTAGCCGTCGGCGTTCCTGCGGCCCGTAAAGTACAGATGACTCAGATGCCACAGCTTGTCGCTCTATTTAACGGTGTTGGTGGAGGTGCTGCCGCACTTGTTGCAATCGTTGAGTATCTTCACCTTGGCTCTGAAGCCACAACTGCCGAAGTTATCTTCACAGTCTTTACTGTGATTGTCGGATGCGTTTCATTTAGCGGTTCGATTATTACCTTCATGAAGTTGCAAGAGCTCATGACTACTCGCCCAGTAATCTTCCCAGCGGGACGATTCATAATCGCTGCCACACTGGTCAGCGTTATTGGCGTTGGTGGTTGGGTTGTCGTAGCTCTCGGAACCACACCTCTGCTAGTGCTAGCTGGCTTATCACTTCTCTTTGGTGTGCTCTTTGTACTTCCTGTTGGCGGGGCAGATGTTCCAATTGTTATCTCACTCTTAAATGCATTTACTGGTTTAACTGTTGCGGCAAGTGGTTATGTTCTTGACTCAGTTCTTTTAATTATCGCCGGAACTTTGGTTGGTGCCTCAGGAACTATTTTGACGCGACTTATGGCAGAGGCAATGGGCCGTTCATTATTTGGAACTCTATTCGGTGCCTTTACCGCAAAACCTCAAGCGGCATCAGATTCAGCCGAAGAGCGTCCGGTGCGTTCAGGTTCACCTGATGATGTTGCCATCCTGCTCAACTATGCACGTCGAGTTGTAATCGTGCCGGGCTTTGGTTTAGCCGTTGCCCAGGCACAACACACTGTTCGCGAACTTGCAGATTTGATGATCTCTAAAGGCATCGATGTTGCATATGGAATTCACCCAGTTGCAGGCCGCATGCCAGGACACATGAACGTACTTCTTGCCGAGGCAAATGTTCCATATGATCAACTAGAGGAGATGGATGAGATTAATCCAACCTTTAGTCAGACCGATGTTGCAATTGTGATCGGTGCAAACGATGTTGTTAATCCTGCCGCCGAAAACACTCCGGGATGTCCAATCTATGGAATGCCAATTCTGCAGGTTTCAAATGCGGCAAACGTAATCTTCTTAAAGCGTTCGATGCGACCAGGCTTTGCTGGAATCGAAAATGAGCTTTTGTATGATCCAAAGACCATGCTCTTGTTCGGTGATGCAAAGGCATCCCTTACAAAGGTTGTCTCAGCGCTTAAAGCACTCTAAGGCTAAGTTGCTGATGGTTGAAAGTTCAACTAAACTTGGATTCTGAGCCAAGGAGAGTAAAAAATGCCCGCTGTAACCGTTGCCGATATAACTGTTTTGCCACGCGTGAATGAAGTTCCTGGTGCGCGTGCTCGCTCGGTTAAAAGCGTTACGACAGCCCCGCAGGGGTATGAGGGTGAAGGCTTTCCAGTTCGGCGAACATTTGCTGGAATAGATATGGCCGAGCTCGACCCATTCATCATGATGGATCAGATGGGTGAA
>WLNU01000041.1 GCA_009699645.1 Actinomycetota bacterium
GACTTCGTTATATGTTGGAATAACTACTATGGATGTATTCATGCGCGTGGGTGTGCCTGTTTAAATACTTTTTGCAAACGTTGCGTTGAAACGTGGGTATAAATCTGGGTTGTTGCAAGGGATGCATGTCCCAATATCTCTTGCACAGTTCGCAAGTCAGCACCACCCTCTAATAGGTGTGTGGCCGCCGAGTGTCGCAGTGCATGTGGACCCATACGCTCGATACCCTCGATTGCAGAGAGCGCCTCATAGACCACGGTGCGCACAGTGCGTTGATCGATTCGTTTTCCACGTGCGCCAAGAAAGACTGCCAGCTCTGATTGAGCGCTCACTAGCTCTTCACGTCCACTCTTTAACCATACCTGCACCGCTTTAATGGCCGGCTTGCCCATCGGGATTACCCGCTCTTTATTACCCTTTCCTAAGACTCGAATCGTGTTTCGGTTGTAATCAATATCGCCAATATTTAAGCCACATAGTTCACCAACTCGGGCACCTGTTGCATATAAAAGTTCGAGCATTGCAACATCGCGCAGAGATATTGGGCTCCCTTCTTCTGCTGCCCTTGTCGCCATTGAATCCATGGCTAGCCCCGCCTTTTGCACATCTAGAACATCAGGCAGTGTGCGATGGCCCTTAGGAGTTGCAAGGGTTGCACCTACATCTTTAGAGATGTAATCATTTTTTAACGCCCATTTAGTAAACAAGCGAACTGAAACTGCTCTCCTAGAAAGTGTTGTGCGTGCTCCCCCTTTAACGCCCTGGTTTGCAAGCCAAGAGCGCAGGTGTGCAAGTTCGAGTGTGGAGATATCGCTCAGCCCAAGTTTTTCGAGGTGCTCCACCAATGAGGTGAGATCGCCCATGTATGCACGAATTGTGTGCACCGACAGATTTCGCTCAACCTCTAAGTGGTGTTGAAAAGTAGTCAACAGCTTTTCAAATTGATCGCTCACAGGTCAAACTTTACTCGGGTTTGCGTCCTTGACGTAGAAGGCCAAAGGTTAAGGCATCTTCTAAGGCCATGGCAGATGCGGCGATAACGTTTTCGTGAACGCCAACGGTGTTCCACTCGCCCTTGCCATCACTTGTTTCAACTAATACGCGAGTAATAGCTCCAGTACCCAAGCGCCCCTCAAGGATGCGTACTTTGTAATCGGTGAGCTCTAAAACTTCAAGCTCTGGGTACATCTGCTTCAAACCTGTACGAAGTGCGTTATCAAATGCGTTGACTGGTCCATTGCCAGTGCCGCTGCACACTATTCTCTTTTTCATTGCAACCACAGTTACTTCAGCCTTAGTCACAATGCTTTGATCTTCAGCCCGCTCTACCGTTGTTAACCAGTGCTCGATAGTAAAGAACGAGGGACGCTTTCCATTAATCTCTTCGTGAACTAGAAGTTCGAATGAGGCATCGGCTGCTTCGAAGGTAAAGCCTCGAGCCTCCATATTTTTAACCCGCTCAACGATGCGACCGATCAGCACTTTATCGCCACCTAGATCAACGCCGAGCTCTTGTGATTTTAATTCAATGGATGCACGTCCAGCCATATCGCTGACCAACATGCGCATATCGTTTCCAACACTTGAGGGATCTTCATGTTGATAGAGAGAGGGATCTACCTTTATAGCGCTGGCATGTAGGCCTGCCTTGTGTGCAAATGCTGAAACGCCAACGTATGGCTGGCGTGCACTCGATGAGACATTTGTTACTTCAGCGATTGCATGTGAGATACGAAAAGCCTCTTGGAGTGCATTCTTAGGTAGCACCAGTTGCTGCTTCTTCAACTCTAAGTTAGCAATAATAGTAACTAGATCGGCATTTCCTGTGCGCTCACCATAACCATTGAGTGTGCCCTGTACGTGTGTTACACCTGCTGCAATGGCTGCCATTGAATTTGCTACTGCGCAGCCAGTGTCGTTGTGACAGTGAATGCCTAAGCGGGCAGAGCTTGCAGTTAAGACATCATGAACAACTTGAGAAAGCTCATCGGGCAGCATTCCACCATTGGTATCACAGAGTGCAATAACATCGGCGCCGGCCTCGGCGGCAACGCGTACAACTTCTAAGGCATAGGCACGGTTGCTGCGATAGCCATCAAAGAAGTGTTCGGCATCTAGAAATACACGCTGGCCCTCTGCGATTAAATGCGTGACTGAATCACGAATCATCTCTAAGTTTTCATCAAGGGATGTTTTAAGTGCCAAATCGACGTGGCGATCAAAGGCCTTTGCAACCAGGGTTACTGCCGGGGCACCGCTATCGCGCAGCGCACCAAGGAGCACATCATCGGCGGCCTTAACGTTAGGACGACGGGTTGCACCGAAGGCGACGAACGTTGCATTCTTTAATACCAGCTCTTTTTTCGCACGGGCAAAGAACTCAGTGTCTTTTGGATTGGCCCCTGGCCAACCGCCCTCAATAAAACCAACGCCTAAATCATCTAAGTGGCGTGCGATAGCTAACTTGTCATGAACTGAGAGATTGAGGCCCTCTTGTTGTGCGCCATCGCGCAGTGTTGTGTCGTAGATATGAAAGGCATCAGTGATTGGCATTAGCAGACCTTAACAACCCAATTATGTGTATCGAGAACCGTGCCGTGTTGAACTCCAAGTAAGTGATTGCGAATCTGCATAGTAATTACGCCAGGTTCTCCGTCACCAGTTTTCCAAGTTCCCATAACACTCTTTGCTTGACCGACAGGTGAGACAACGGCGGCAGTTCCGCAGGCAAAAATCTCAGTGATCTCCCCTGATGTAACGCCATCGCGCCAGTCATCGATACTAAGCATTACCTCCTCGGTTTTATATCCGAGATCTCTTGCTACAGATAAAATCGAATCGCGAGTGATTCCTGGGAGCAAAGTTCCAGTCAGCTTGGGAGTGATAACAGTTGCATCGGCGCCTCTGCCCTTAACAAAGTAAAGGTTCATGCCGCCCATCTCTTCAACCCATTTACGCTCTTTAGCATCGATCCACACAACTTGATCGCATCCCTCTTTAGCTGCAGCTTTTTGCGCAACAAGTGATGCTGCATAGTTTCCACCGCACTTTGCCTCACCCGTGCCACCGATAGCTGCACGCACATATTCTGTTGAAATCCAGACCGAGACCGCTTTATTTGGATCAAAGTAGGCACCCGCTGGTGTTGCAATCAACATATACGTTGCCTTATTTGATGGTCTAACTCCTAAACCAACTTCAGTTGCAAACATAAATGGTCGCAAGTAAAGCGACTCTCCCACTTTATTTGGTACCCAGGCAGCATCGGTTTTAACTAAAGTTTCAATTGTCTCGATAAATAGCTGCTCCGACATCTCTGGCAGGGCTAAACGAGCCGCTGAGTTAGCAAAGCGCTTTGCATTGGCCGTTGGACGAAAGAGAGAAATGTCGCCATTGGGTTGGCGGTATGCCTTTAAACCTTCAAAGATCTCTTGACCGTAGTGAAAAACAGCCGTTGCAGGATCCAGTGAGATTGGGCCATATGGCTTTAACTCTGGCTCTGACCATCCATCACTCTCACTCCACTCACACACAACCATGTGATCGGTGTAGTACTTACCAAAGCCGCCTTCGGCAACTAAAGCATCACGGGTTGCACCATCTTTGGCATTGGGGTTGAGTGAGATTTTCATGGTTTATAACGCTGCGACGAGCGCATCTCCAATTTCAGTTGTGCTTCGCTTCTTATCACCGCGTGTGGCTAAATCAGCTGCAACTACGCGCTCTACATCGCGAGCAGCATCGGCATAACCCAGGTGATCTAACATCATGGCAACTGACATAACTGTGGCCGTTGGATCGGCGATATTTTTGCCGGCGATATCTGGAGCCGATCCATGAACTGGTTCAAACATAGATGGGAATTTTCCAGTTGGATTGATATTGCCTGATGCAGCCAGTCCAATACCGCCACAGATTGCAGCTGCGATATCAGTCAAGATGTCACCAAATAAGTTATCAGTAACTACAACATCAAATCGCTCAGGGTTGGTCACGAAAAACATCGATGCAGCATCGACGTGCAGGTAATCAGTTGTAACACCTGGATACTCTTTAGCAACCTCATTAAATGTTCGAGTCCATAAGCTACCCGCGCGAGTTAATACATTGTTTTTGTGAACAAGTGTTAATTTTTTGCGATCACGTTTTTGTGCACGCTCAAAGGCATCACGAATAACTCGCTCGGCGCCTCGGCGAGTATTAAGACTCTCTTCAGTTGCAATTTCATCGGGTGTGCCTTGGGCAAGAACGCCACCAGCACCTGCATATGGGCCCTCGGTTCCTTCGCGCACAACTATAAAATCAATCGGTGCCTTGGTCGCAAGTGGACCAGTTACACCTGGCATTAAACGTGCCGGGCGCAGATTGACATAGTGATCAAAGGCAAAGCGCAGCTTTAATAAAAGCCCGCGCTCTAGAACTCCACTGGGAACCGTTGGATCTCCAACTGCGCCAAGTAAAATAACATCGGCCTTTGCAATTTCAGCCAGAGTCGCATCGGATAAAACCTCTCCGGTGCGATGCCATAGCGCGGCGCCCAACTCAAATGAGGTTTTCTTAAACTCTACGTTGTACTTCTTGGCAACGGCATCAAGAACTTTAAGGCCCTCGTTAACAACATCGGGACCGATTCCATCTCCTGGAATGAGGGCTAAGTTAATAGTTTTCATTAATCCACCAATACAACGGCGCGAACGGATTCAGCCGATGTCTCTCTTTTAATAGTTGCCAATAAGTCATCGCTAACATCAGAGTCAACAGTCAGAGCCATGAGTGCCTTTCCACCAGCGGCGCTGCGGCCAACTTGCATGCCTGCAATATTTATTTTTGCCTGTCCTAAAGTATGGCCAACGGTGCCAACTATTCCTGGTTGATCAAGATATTGTAAGAAGAGGATATGTGCCGTTGGTGGAAGATCGAGTGAGAATGAATCGATACCGATGATCTTCTGTGTCTGCTTTATTCCCATAAGCGTGCCATCAATGGTCATTGACTTTCCGCTTCCAGTTGCTGCACGCAAAGAGATCATTGAGCGATACTCAGGGCTATCTGCAGTTGTTGTGACAGCAGATGTCATGCCGCGTTCGGTTGCAAGGCCCGGAGTGTTGACATAGGTTACCTCTTCGGCCCCCACAGCAATTAATGCTCCTTTGAGCGCGCTAATTGCAAGGATTGAAGAGTCATGAACTGCAATCTCACCCTTAACTTGAATATCCATATGGACAGGAACTTCACCAAGAAGTTCAGTTGCAATCTGTGCCATTTTTTCAACCAGCGGCAGAGAGGGTCGAATCTCTTGGGCGATGACGCCACCTTTAACGTTAACTGCATCAGGTACTAGCTCACCCGCTAAGGCTTTGCGCACTGATACTGCAACGGCAATTCCTGCGCGCTCCTGTGCCTCATCCGTGGATGCTCCTAAGTGCGGAGTCGCAACAACATTATCTAAAGTAAAGAGGGGTGAATCTGTGCAGGGTTCACTGACATACACATCTAGACCAGCACCAGCAACGCGACCTTCAACTATCGCATCATAGAGAGCCGCCTCATCGAGTACTCCACCACGAGCAGCATTAACAATGCGCACCGCAGGTTTAACTTTCTTAAGGGCCTCTACCCCGATTAAGTTGGCAGTCTCTTTAGTCTTTGGCAAGTGAATAGTGATGAAATCTGAGCTTCGAAGTAGCTGATCAAGGTCTACAAGCTTTACTCCAAGTTGGGCCGCGCGAGCAGGCTGTAAATATGGATCGTAGGCAATGACATTCATGCCAAAGGCCTGCATACGGTGGGCCACTAACTGACCAATGCGTCCAAAGCCAACGATGCCAAGAGTTTTTTCAAATAGTTCAGCGCCAGTGTATTTAGAGCGTGCCCACTTACCGCTGCGCAAAGCAGCATGAGCTGGTGCGATAAAACGTGCCGATGCAAGAAGTAAAGAGATAGCAAGTTCGGCGGCACTGACAATATTAGATGTCGGTGCATTAACAACCATAACACCGGCAGAAGTTGCTGCGGCAATATCGACGTTATCTAAACCAACACCTGCGCGCGCAATAACCTTTAATCCTTTAGCTGCCGCAATTGCTTCGGAGTCCATCTTTGTTGCAGAGCGAATTAAAACTGCATCCACTCCTTGTGATAGCGCAGCCAAGAGTTCAGATCGATTTGCCCCATCACAGTGAATCACATCGAAATCTGGACCAAGAGCATCTACCGTTGCCGGACTCAACTCTTCAGCGATTAGCACAACAGGTTTAGCCACGCGCCACGCTGCCCTCTTTATAATCATCTTCCTTCGAACTCTTCATCCATGAAAACATCTTGCGAAGTTCGCGGCCAACGGCCTCAATTGGATGTACTTCACCCTTAGCGCGAAGTGTCTTGAACTCAACTCCACCAGCCTCTTGGTCATCGATGAAGCGCTTAGCAAAAACGCCGCTTTTAATATCGGCAAGAACTGCTCTCATATTATCTTTTACATGTGGATCAATCACACGTGGGCCAGATACATAGTCACCAAATTCTGCTGTATCAGATACCGACCAGCGCTGCTTTGCAATTCCACCCTCGTACATTAAATCTACGATTAATTTAAGCTCGTGTAGGCACTCAAAGTATGCAACCTCTGGCTGATATCCAGCTTCGATCAGAACTTCAAAACCATACATGACGAGTTGGGAGGCACCGCCACAAAGAACTGACTGCTCACCAAATAAATCGGTCTCAGTCTCTTCGGTAAAGGTTGTTAAAATTCCGCCTGCGCGCAATCCGCCGATCGCTTTGGCATAGGAAAGTGTGAGTGGCCAAGCAGCTCCAGTTGAATCCTGCTCAACTGCAACGATGACTGGAACTCCGCGACCTGCAGAATACTCCCGGCGCACTAAGTGTCCTGGACCCTTAGGCGCAACCATGCAGACATCAACGTTTGTACTTGGCTTGATGTAACCAAAACGAATATTAAAGCCGTGACCAAAGAAGAGCGCATCGCCATCTTTTAAGTTAGGAAGAATTGAATCGGTGTAGATATGGCGCTGCAGGTGATCAGGTGCCAAGATCATGATGACCGTAGCCTCTTGTACCGCTTCGGCAACACTGACTACACGCAGCCCTTCAGCCTCTGCCTTTGCCTTTGATGGTGACCCATCTTTTAAACCAACGCGAACATCGACACCGCTATCGCGCAAGCTAAGTGCGTGAGCATGTCCCTGTGAGCCGTAGCCGATAATCGCAACTTTGCGAGCCTGGATAATCGATAGATCGGCATCCTCTTCGTGATACATCGTTGCTGCCACGATATTTCTCCTTAGTTCTGGTAGTCGGGTTGTGTGTCGTGAATAACTGGTTGTGCTGTATTGGGCAAAATCTCTTTAATAGAAATTACATTGATTAACTTGTCCAGCTGAGCAATTACCTGCTCTAGCGCATGGCCTTCTAGGTTAACCACTATGTCCATTTTAGAGGTCTCAGGGTCACTAGTTGGACCAACAGATAAGCGCTCAATGTTGTATGCACGGCGCGAAAATAGGCCGGCGACCCTGGCTAAAACGCCAGGTGAGTTCTCAACGATAACTTCAAGGGTGTGTTGGGCCATTTTTTATAACTCCTGTGAATCCCAGTCGGGCGCAGTCTCGCGCGCAATCAGGATGTCATCATTAGATGTTCCTGCTGCAACCATCGGCCAGACCATCGCATCACGGTGAACCCGAAAATCAACTACCACTGGTTGATCATTAATACTCATCGCTTTTTCAATCGTTGCATCGACATCCTCGGTGCGCTCACAACTTAAACCGACGCATCCCATCGCCTCTGCCAACATTGGAAAGTTAGGAACGCGCTTTGATTCGAGATTGGTATTTGAGTAGCGTCCCTCATAGAAAAGTGTCTGCCACTGACGCACCATGCCAAGTGATTCGTTGTTAATGATTGCAACTTTAATTGGAATATTATTGAGGGCACATGTCACTAACTCTTGGTTAGTCATCTGGAAACAACCATCACCATCGATTGCCCAAACAGTTGTATCAGGTGCTCCAACTTTGGCGCCCATTGCAGCAGGGACTGCGTACCCCATTGTTCCGAGCCCGCCTGAGTTCAACCATGTTCGAGGATTTTCATAGGAGACAAACTGCGCCGCCCACATCTGATGCTGACCAACACCTGCGGCAAAAATTGTTTCTGGCCCAGAGATTTTTCCTAAGCGCTCGATTACATACTGTGGTGATAGTGAACCATCTTTAGGAACGTCATAACCCAATGGATAGGAGGCTTTGAGTGAGTTCACCTGGCGAAGCCATGCCGTTAAATCGGGACGGTTCTTGGCAAGTGCGGCTTTCAACGCTGGAATCAGAGCTGTAATCGTATGTTTTAAATCGCCAATAACTGCAACGTCGGCAAAGCGGTTTTTACCAATTTCAGCTGGATCAATATCGGCGTGAATAACCTTGGCATTGACTGCAAATGTAGAGAGTTTTCCAGTAACACGATCATCAAAGCGCGCACCTAAAGTAATGAGTAAGTCGGCTTTTTGAAGTGCTGTAACAGCAGCTACCGTGCC
>WLNU01000042.1 GCA_009699645.1 Actinomycetota bacterium
CACAGAGAGAATCTCTCCAGTGCGTCGAACCGATGATCCCTCTTCGATACCAGTTGTATCTCCGAGAATAACTACGCCGATTTCGCGCACGTCTAAGTTAAGTGCAAGTCCCAATGTTCCATTTTCAAAGTTCAAAAGCTCATTCGCCATTGTCGATGGGAGACCTTCAACGCGTGCGATTCCATCACCTGCCTGGCTAACGGTTCCGACCTCATCACGAGATGCACTGCCTGGATCGTATGACTTAACGAATGTCGCCAAGGCATCACGGATCTCTTCGGGTCGGATTGTAAGTTCGGCCATTTTATTCTCCCTTTTCTTGTTTCTAGTTAAAAACTTAAGCGCTCTTACCGGCAAGCAGGCGATCTGCTTGTGCTAAACGGGCAATCAAAGTTCCATCAATGAGTTCATCTGCAATACGAATTGAGAGACCTCCGACAACTTCCTTTTCAACACTGACATTGACTCGAATTTCATGACCCATCATCTTGGTTAATGCGCTAGTTAAACGAGTGGTCTGCTCTGAAGTCAGAGGATTGGCCGAGACAACGTGAGCGATTAAACGTGCTTTGCGCGCAGAGATAACGTCGGCAAACTCGTTAAGTCCACTCTCAAGATTGCGGCCTCGTGGATGATCTACCAAGAATGAGATTAAATCGATTGATGCTTGTAGTGCCTTTCCTGACAGGAGGGCCGACACTAGATCACTCTTTTTAACCTCTGAAGTTGAACGAAGTGCAAATGTTGCACGAAGCTCAGGGTTTTTTGCAACGATCTGGGAAAAAGCGAATAACTCTGACTCAAGTTGATCGAGTTGAGATGCTTTTTCAACGGCAACGCTGGCAGCTTCTACTCCTAAGAGCTCAATAACATCGCCTAAATCTCTAGGTGATGACCAACGTAGACCAACCATCGTTGAAAGGAGCGCAAAGGCGTTTCCATTTTGAACTCCAGAGAAAACCGTCTTGCTTAATTCAACTTTTGAAGCTGCATCACGCGCATAATCAGTTAAGGCTCTGCGCAGAGCTATTGAAGAGTCAAGCACTGTAACAATCGCCAAAAGGTCAGAGGAGGTTTTAGCTGCAGCCGAAGCATCACCGCTTGAGATTAATTTCTCAAGATGTGCTCGTGTTGCAACTAGTGAGAGTCGGCTCGAACCTTTTAGTGAAAGCGTCATAGTTACTGTGACTTCTCCACATCTGCTAGAAAGCGCTCAACAACACGTGAGGCTCGAGCAGCATCATCGAGTGATTCACCGACGATTCTTGATGCAAGTTCTGTTGCTAATCCACCTACTTCATTAAGGAGTGAGTTGAAGGCCACTTGACGCTCGGCTTCAATTGATGCGCGAGCAGATGCAGTGATACGTGTTGCCTCTTCTTGAGCTGCAGTTCTCATCTGCTCGAGGATAACCGAGCCCTCTGCACGTGCCTCTTCGCGAAGCTTTGCAGCTTCACCCCGAGCATCTGCAAGCTGAGCCTTATATGTCTTTAGTGCCTCGGCAGCTTCACGTTGTGCAACTTCTGCACGCTCTAAGCCACCCTCAATTGCTTCGGTGCGATCCTTATATGCCTTTTCGAAACGCGGAACTGCGCGCGCACGAATAATCAGAAAAAGAAGGCCGAAAGCAATAAATCCAACGATGATTTCAGCTGGATGAGGAATTACCGGACTTGGACCTGCCTCGGCAGCTGCAAGAAATCCTATTGAGTTCAACATCTATTTCTCCCTGTTGTTTTCTAACTATTTCTTACTTCAAAACGAATGCAAGAACAAGACCGAATAGCGCCAGAGCTTCAGCAAGTGCGAAGCCAAGGAATGCGATTGGCTGGAGGATGCTGCGAGCCTCTGGCTGGCGAGCTACTCCATTGATGTAGGCAGCGAAGATCAAACCTGTAGCAGTACCCGGTCCAATTGTCGATAGACCAAAGCCTACGATTGCGAGTGTACCTGTCATTTCTCTTTCCTTTCATATTGGCCAAACGGGCGTTTGGTCAAAGCTAGTGTGGGTTTAGTGCTCGTCGGCAAGTGCGCCGGCGATATATAAGGCTGTAAGTAATGTAAAAATGTATGCCTGTAAAGCTTGAATTCCGAGTTCAAAGAAGCTCAATCCAATTGCAAAACCAAATGAGAACAGGCTGAGGAACTTAAGAATCAATCCACTCGTTAGTAAGTACTCACCACCCAGGACGAAAACAAGAAGTAAGAGGTGGCCAGCAAACATATTGGCAAATAGACGCATAGAAAGTGTTAATGGACGAGTTACTAGATAGGTAAGTAGCTCTACTGGAGTTAAAATCAGATAGACGGGCTTTGGAATTCCTGGCATGAAGCAGATGTCTTTTACATACTTGCCTAATCCATGCTTCTTAATTGCGACATAGTGGTAGGTAACATAAGAAAAAATAGTTACCCCTATTGGAAAACCAATGTGCGACATCGTCGGAAACTGTATGAGTGGCACAATGCCAAATATGTTATTTGTTAAGATAAAGATGAAAAGAGAGAAAAGAAAGGGCACAAATCGCATGAACTCTGGACCGATAACATCGCGCCCGAGTTCATTACGGATAAATGTGTAGATCGATTCACCGGCAAATTGCAGCTTTGAAGGCACGATTGCCGCCTTGCGAGCTGAAAGGGTGAAAAATGATCCAGCGATAATGACTGAGAGAAAAACTAAAAGAACTGGCTTGGTAAAAAGGATGCTATTTCCAAAGATCGGCTCGAAATTGAAGTCGGCGCTACTTGGGGGGACGAAGCCTGGATTGGCTTGGCTCCATAAAGCGCGCACTAAAAACTCCTTCTACAGCGATGGTGAGTAACTCTTGCCCATGGGGAGGGGGCGCACTGCCCAAACTTAGAGGCTTGAGCACCCACATGCAAAATTGAATCACGCCCACGCGGGCTAAGGGGGGTTGCTAGGTGAGGCGCTTTAACTCTTGAGAAAACGGAGCCAGATCAACCAAAAACTTGAGCCCATCCCAAGAACCAAGCCGATTATGAGCAGGAAATGTGTACCGAGGAAGTGATCTCCGAGGGCACCTGCGCCTCCCCAGAAAACTAACCCTGAGATCAAGTAAGCAAGTATCGACCAAAAAGCTGCATCATCATTCATCGCCATTATTGGCCGCCCTCTGTACTCGATTGATTGTGACTGGCATCACCGGGCAATGGTAGGTGAAGTCGAAGCTTTAAGAAAGCCCTTACCTCACCGGCTAGCCATGCAAAGGTGATTGCAACGGCAACAACCCCAAAGGTCGTTCGATCTAAATACTTCTCCGGCACTGCATTGACTACAACAAGTAAAAAAACCCCCAAGATTAGCAATTTTGCAAAATATGAAATCAATACTAAAACCATGGTCATCATTGGATCTAATTTTCGAGAATACTTTGAGATCGCTAAATGAATTCCAAAAAAAATCAGAACTATAAACTCGGCCAACACTCCGCCTAAAATCGATGATGTGCCTCTAACCAGAGTCATTCCAACTGTTGCAAGTATCCCAACAACACTTGCCGGGATAACCGCGCCACGCCACATTTCAAACTCGCTCGATTGACTCATCTCGGCACCATACTCTTTCGACTAATCAATAGTGTAATTGAAATTAAACTCAGCGCCGTTATGAGGGCTACCCACCAGGGCGCAAAAGCTAAAACAGTTACTGGAAAGGCGAATGTAGCCGTCCATAAATAGAGGATCAGTGCGGTCTTTAACTGCGAGTTTCCAGCACTTAATAATCGGTGATGCAAATGTTGGTTATCGGGTGCAAAGGGAGATTTACCGGCTTTTACTCGACGGGCAACGGCAAGCAATAAATCAGCCAGTGGAATCGCAAGAACTGCAAATGGTAGTAACAGTGGCAGCAGGGTTGGACCTGCAGACTCTGCTGAGATTGCATTGGGATCTACTTGGCCAGTTAATGTAATTGCAGCCGATGCCAATAAAAGCCCTAATAACATCGATCCACTATCTCCCATAAAAATCCGTGCTGGGTGTGCGTTATGGGGCAGGAAACCAATACAGATTCCAACCAAAACTGCCGTGATCAGCGATGGTGCACCGGCACGGCTAAAGCCAAAATCTACGGCGAGCAGATAGGCAAAAGCAAAGAAAGCAATGCCAGCAATTGCAACGATTCCAGCGGCTAAACCATCCATGCCATCAATGAAGTTAACGGCGTTGATTGTTATCACCACAATTAAAACCGTTACCAACTGGCCAATACTTGATGGCAATGTAATCACCCCGTTGATGGGTAGCCATAAAATTTGAATTCCATATAGCAGTAAAATACTTGCAACAAAGACTTGACCGGCAAGTTTTGTGAGTGCATCTAATTGAAAACGATCATCTGCCATTCCAAGTAAGACAATGACAGTTGCCGCTAAGAAAATCCCCTGAGACTCATGACCAAATGATTTACCGACAAGGGGTAGATGATTGGCGATCATGAATGTCACTGCCATTGCCATCCACATCGCTACCCCACCCCAGCGGGCAGTTGGTGTCGTATGAATATCTCGCCCACGAATCTGGGCAACTGCGCCAAAACGAATCGCTTGTGTACGCACAAATGGAGTAATCAAGTAACACAGTGCTGCCGAGATAAGTAGGGTTACTAAATACTCGCGCATGAAGTTAGTTATGCCTGGTAGATAGGAAAACGAGCGGTAAGAGCGTGGACCTCGGTTTTAATCGAAGCATGAACTACGCCATCATCAGTTGCAATCGCACGGGCGATTAAACCGGCAATCTGCTGCATCTGCGTAACTCCCATGCCTTGAGTAGTTGTAGCTGGAGTTCCAACGCGAATACCACTTGTAATGCCAGGCTTCTCTGGATCATATGGAATTGAGTTTTTATTCATGACGATGCCTGCGGCGCCGCAACGCTCATCGGCTACCTTGCCGGTAACTCCAGTGCTACGAATATCCATCAGTGCTAAGTGGGTCTGGGTTCCGCCAGATACTGCACGCATACCTTCGCTCTCAAGGGCCGCTGCCAATGCCTTTGCGTTAACAATTACATCCTTGGCATACTTTTGATAGCCAGGTGTTGCACATTCGGCTAATGCAACGGCCTTGCCTGCAACGGCCGACATGATTGGCCCGCCCTGCATTCCAGGAAATACTGCCTTATCAATTGCAGCTCCATGTTGAGCCTTAGCCAAAATCATTCCTCCACGTGGTCCGCGCAACACTTTATGCGTTGTAAATGAGACAACATCGGCGTATGGCACAGGCGATGGAATCGCTTTACCGGCTACCAAACCAATGAAGTGGGCAGCATCAACCCACATAATTGCGCCAACTTCATCACAAATCGCACGAACCTTTTCAAAGTCAATCAACGATGGATATGCAGTTGCACCCGAGCAGATCATCTTTGGCTTTGTAGCTATCGCTTTATCGCGCAGCTCGTCGTAGTCAATGAGCTCGTTATCGGCGCGCACACCATATGACTCAACGTTAAACCACTTACCTGAAAAGTTAACGGCAGATCCGTGGGTTAAGTGGCCACCATGTGGCAGTGACATTGCAAGAATCGTGTCGCCTGGCTTAGTAAAGGCTTGATAGACGGCGACGTTAGCACTAGCACCTGAGTGGGGCTGAACATTTGCATGGTCTGCGCCAAATAAACTCTTAGCCCGCTCGATTGCAAGATTTTCAGCTTTATCAACTTCTTCGCAGCCGCCGTAGTAGCGCTTGCCTGGATAACCCTCTGCATATTTATTAGATAGCGATGATCCCATCGCCGCTAATACCGCGCGCGAAGTGAAGTTTTCCGATGCGATGAGCTGCAAATTGGTTTGCTGGCGTTTGAGTTCAGAAAATAAAACCGCTGCGATCTCTGGATCTTGTTGTGTAAGGGCTTCAAAATCGGGGCCGTAGAAAGTAGACATGCGCCAATCTTATAGTGCAGTGGCTCCAGGCACGATTTTTAGTATCTCTTCCAATGAAATTGCCCCGATTCGCAGTACGCGCACACCGGTTTCATCGGCCTCAACCACGGTCGAGAGTGGGCCATTTCGTAAGGCTCCATTATTGAATTTAAAGGCAAGGTCGGACTCTGCAACCTGTATTTCACTTATGGACTTAATTGCCGATCTGATAACTCTCTGCGCACTTCCAAATGAAAGAACTGAGGATCGATCTGCTCGGCCTGCACTTGCAACGGCTAATGGTCCACTTTTAGCTAATAGAGCCTTAGCAAACTTACTTTTAGGAACTCGAATGCTGACTTGATCTAAATGATTTGCATCCCCTAAGTCCCAACTCAATCCTGTTTGAGGGCGAAGGTTCATCGATAACATTCCGGGCCAAAACTTCTTCATAAGTGCGGCAATCTCTGGAGTAATTTCGCGCACAACACCCTGGGCGGTTTTTTCACTAGCAACTAAAACTTGCGCTGCTGTAAATAGTGGGTCTCCACGCAATACATGCATGGCACGAACTGAATCGGCCTTAAAGGCATCACAAACATATACATAACTATGTTCAAGGGGAATGGCGATGATGTATCCATCGGAGATCGCTTTGCACGCTTTATTAATATGACGTGTTAGTTCGCCTTTTTTTAGATCAATCACTGTGCCCATCTCTACCTCCTCACCGCACTAGTCCACCGTGGACGACCAACTAGGTCATCATGGAGTGTAATACTCTCAAAATCTAGGGTTAATTCACTAGCTATTGCTGCGCCCTGGTTCTCAGTATGTTCGATGACTAATACTCCAGCAGATTTTAATAGTCGGGCCGCTGCCGTAATAAAAATCTTTGGAAGCTCCATCCCCGTAGGTCCACCAAACAAGGCGACATGGGGCTCAAAGCCGGCGACATCGCGCGGCAAGGCCTGCGCATCTGGAATGTATGGAGGATTAGCTATGGCAACATCACATTTGATCCCGGGCAAAACATCGGCGACATCGCCTTCAACTACACGAACATTTTGGGCAATGACTGAGACATTTTTCTTAAGCCAGTAAATCGCCTCTGGGGATTTTTCAACTGCAATCACACGAGTATCTTTTGCCTCTGTTGCAATAGCTAGCGCCAGAGCCCCTGATCCTGCGCCTAAGTCGATCACACTTACTGGAGCAGGCAGATTCTTAATATGGGCTAACACGGCATCAACTAATAACTCAGATTCAGGCCGTGGGACTAAGACACCTGGGCCAACTTCAAGGGCTAAGTATCTAAAGGGTGCAACACCGGTTAGATATTGCAATGGCTCGTGATTTATGCGCCGGTCCAATAAAGAAATGAACTGCTCCTCAATCACATCAGTATCACTGATTGCGGTGAGAGTAGTTTCAAGAAGAACTGGATTATGAAGATCCATCCGAGAGATACCTAAGACATGGGCTAACAAATGTTCGGCATCGACCTGTGATATCTGTGATTCAGCCAACTGTGATTTTGCATCACGTAGTAAGGCCTTGATATCCATGGAATTTACTTTGTATTAGCTAATCGTGCAGCTTTGTCGGCATCGATTAAAGCTTGAATCATGTCATCGAGATCGCCATTTAATACTGCATCTAAATTATTTGATTTATAATTTACTCGGTGATCACTAATGCGGTTTTCAGGATAGTTATATGTGCGAATTCGCTCAGATCTATCGACAGTTCGAACCTGACTCTTGCGCTCGGCCGAGGCGGCCGCCTCTTGTGCCTCTTGGGCTGCAGCTAATAGACGCGCACGCAAGATACGCAGTGCTGACTCTTTATTTTGCAGCTGGCTCTTCTCATTCTGACACGAGACAACAATGCCCGTTGGAACGTGGGTTAAACGCACTGCAGAGTCAGTTGTATTAACAGATTGTCCACCAGGACCTGATGAGCGAAACACATCTACACGTACATCGTTCATATTCAATTCAACATCGATCTCTTCGGCCTCTGGCAGAATAAGCACGCCGGCAGCCGATGTATGAATACGTCCTTGGCTCTCAGTCTCTGGAACTCGCTGCACGCGGTGCACACCACCTTCAAATTTAAGGCGTGCATAAGGTGACTCACCAGGAGCTGAAACGCCCTTTGACTTAACGCCTACAGAGATATCTTTATAGCCACCCATCTCACTCTCGGTGGCATCGATGATTTCAACTTTCCAATTACGGCGCTCGGCATATCGCATATACATACGCAGTAAATCTCCGGCAAAGATTGCAGATTCATCACCGCCGGCTCCTGCCTTCACTTCTAGGATTACATCACGATCATCGTTAGGATCGCGCGGAAGTAATAACTCTTCCAATTTCTCCCCTGCACTCACAGCTGTTGCCTCAAGGGCTGGAATCTCAGATGCGAAATCTGTATCGACTAGCGCTAACTCTTTAGCGGCCAATAAATCATCTTCGGCAGATTTCCACGCTTTAAACCCAGCGACCACTGGACCTAACTGGGCATAGCGACGACCAAGTTTGCGTGCATTGGCCTGATCATTGTGAA
>WLNU01000043.1 GCA_009699645.1 Actinomycetota bacterium
CAGACCTTGCCGTTGAGCTTGTTCTTCTTAAGAACTGCTACAGCTGCAAGTCCAAGACCTTCGTTAGCTGAAACAACTGCATCGAGCTTTCCGCCAGCCTTTGATAGCTGCTGTTCGAAAATAACTCCACCCTTTGCGTTATCCCAATCTGGGACAGCTGTGTCATCGACAAGTGTGTAGTTCTTTGAATCGATCAAAGGACGTAGCACTGAGTCATAGCCAGCCTTGAAGAGTGTTGCGTTGTTATCAGTTGGTGAACCGTTCAAGTAAACGATACGCGCATTTGTCTTTCCAGCTGCATCTAGGCAAGCCTTGATGCCTTCGCCCTGAATAACACCCACGGCTTGGTTATCAAATGAAACGTAGAATGAAGCTGAACCATTAAGTGTGAGACGGTCGTAGTCGATTGTCTTAACACCCTGGGCAGCGGCCTTGTCCTGAACAGCCTTAGCTGAATCTGAATCTAGGTTTACAAGAATAAGAACCTTTGCACCAGCTGTAAGCATCTGGTCTGCAATTGTTGCGAATGCGGCCTTGTCGCCGTTTGCATTCTGAATATCTACTTTAACTCCTGCTGCATCAAATGCTGCTTGTAGGAATCCGCGGTCAGCAGTTTCCCAACGGTTTGATGATGCTGCATCTGGAAGGATTACTCCGACGAAGCCTTCTGCGGCTTCATCGGCTTTTGAACAACCTGTAAGTGCGATAGCAACTGCAGCAAGAACTGCAGTAATCGCAATGCGGCGCTTTGTCATATATGAAACACCTTTCGAAAGGAGAAACACCCCAGGGCAAAGGTTTTTTGCCCAGATGAGGAGGGTGCAACTACTGGTGAACGCTAGTTGAAAGTGATAAAAAGGTCACATCCAATCCGACGAAAACCCCTTCATTTACATAACGATTAGGTAACCTTCCGAAGCCTGTGCGAGTAAACTTGGCAGGTGTCATCACAGATAGAGATTCTGGAATCCGCGCTCAAGGCCGCTATTAGCCGCGCTATTTCACAGGGCGAGTTATCTGGGGCTACACCTGAGTCCATCACGCTTGAGAGGCCAAAGAATCGAGAGCATGGCGACTATGCAACATCGATTGCGCTACAGCTAGCCAAGGTAGCCGGTAAAAATCCCCGTGAAGTTGCGCAGATAATCCTGGATCAACTCAAGGGCGCTGATTCAATCTCTTCCTTAGAAATTGCAGGCCCGGGCTTTATTAATATCACGCTGCACCGCGCTAGCCAGGCCGAACTCGTAGCAACGATTATAAAGACCGGAAAAGAATTTGGTCACGGTAGTGCGCTCGCAGGAGTGCGAATCAACCTTGAGTTTATTAGTGCAAATCCAACTGGGCCTTTGCACTTAGGTCACACACGATGGGCCGCTGTTGGTGATGCCTTGGGTCGAGTACTCAGTGCAGCAGGCGCAGAAGTTACGCGCGAGTTTTATATCAACGATCGCGGAAATCAAATGGATCTATTTGGTGCATCCGTTGAAGCTGCAGCCCTTGGCAATCCAATTCCTGAGGATGGCTACAAGGGCGAATACATCGCAGATCTTGCTACAAAAGTCGTTGCCTCTAATTCCACAATCACATCGCTGCCAGAGGCAGAGCGACACACAGCATTTCGTGAAGCGGCATATGCGCTCCAACTCAAGGATCAGCAGCGCGTATTAGATAGTTTCGGCACTCATTTTGATGTCTGGTTTTCAGAGCGCTCCTTGCATGATCAAGGCGCGGTCGAACATGGTGTGAAAAAACTTCGAACTCAGGGCCATGTCTTTGAAGTAGATGGTGCAACATGGCTGCGTACTACTGACTTTGGCGATGATAAAGACCGCGTCCTAACCAAGTCTGATGGCTCATCTACATATTTCTCATCCGATACCGCGTACTACATCAATAAGCGCGAACGCGGCTTTGATATCTGTATCTATATGTTGGGCGCAGACCACCACGGCTACGTTGGTCGCCTTAAAGCAACAGCGGCCTGCGCCGGTGATGATCCTGAATACAACATCGACGTCTTAATTGGTCAATTAGTAAAGATCATGGAGGGTGGGCAAGAGGTCAAGCTCTCTAAACGCGCCGGCACTATAATTACGCTAGAGGAGTTAGTAGAAAAAACTGGCGTCGATGCAGCTCGCTATACGTTAATTAGATATCCCGTAGATACTCCTATGGTGATGGATATAGATCTCTTAAAACGAAACACAAATGAGAACCCGGTCTATTACGTTCAGTATGCACATGCTCGTATCACTGCCGTTTTACGTAATGCCGCCGAATTAAATATCTCGGTAAATTTAAAAGCCTTTGATCCATCCCAGTTAACACACGATCGCGAAAATGAACTACTGGGCAAGCTCGCAGAGTTCCCTCGTGTAGTTGCATCCGCGGCTGAAATGCGCCAACCGCACCGTATTGCCCGCTACCTTGAGGATTTAGCTGGCACATATCACGGCTTCTATGCCGATTGCCGCGTACTACCAATGGGTGAAGAAAATGCATCTCCACTGCACATAGCCCGACTACTACTCTGTACATCTACACAAGTAGTGATCGCTAATGGTTTGGCTTTATTAGGCGTGAGTGCACCGGAGAGGATGTAGCTATGTGGTCCTCTAATGTTTTAACGGGCAAAGAGCTTTCTATCTCTGGAATTAGCGCAACGGCTCTTGCTCAAGAGTTTGCAACTCCAGCTTTTATTATGGATGAGGCGGATTTTCGTGCCCGTGCAATCTCTTGGGATGATGCACTTAAGAGCGCATTTGGCGAGAATGCCGGCACCGTGTACTACGCGGCTAAGGCATTCCTGTGCACCGAAGTAGCTCGCTGGATAAGAGATATTGGAATCGGTATCGATGTCTGCACTGGCGGTGAACTCGCAGTGGCACTTGCAGGCGGAGTTGATCCTGCAAAGATTGAGCTCCACGGTAATAATAAATCTGTAGCTGAGATAAATAAGGCTGTCTCTGTAGGTGTAGGCACCATTGTGATTGATTCGTTATTTGAAATCGACCGAGTTGCCACAGCTGCTACTCAGCATGGCAAAGTCCAGAAAGTATTGCTGCGTTTAACTCCAGGCATCGAAGCCCATACCCACGAATCAATTGCAACGGCCCACGAAGACGTCAAGTTTGGTTTCTCAATTGCAAGTGGTTCGGCATGGAAGGCGATAGAAGCGGTGCGCAGGCATTCATCCATTGAGCTGCGGGGCTTTCATGCACACATTGGTTCACAGATTTTAGATACTGATTCTTTTGAAATTAGTGCCGAGCGACTCATTGCTTTGCTGGCTAAGTATCGTGATGCATTTGGGGTTGAGCTACCTGAGCTCGATCTAGGTGGGGGATATGGAATTCACTATGTTCCCGGTGATGAAGAGTTAGCACCATCGGTTGCGATGCAAGCAGTTGCATCTGCAGTAATAAAGAACTGCGCGGTACATAGTTTAAATATTCCAAAGATTTCTATCGAACCAGGTCGAGCCATCGTTGGGCCGACAATGTTTACTCTCTATGAGGTTGGGACCATTAAAGATGTCACCCTTGAAAATGGAGATAATCGCCGCTACATCTCTATTGATGGAGGAATGAGCGATAACATTCGACCCTCGCTCTATAAAGCCGACTACACAGCAGTTCTTGCAAATCGCACGAGCACGGCTGCATTACTTTCTACTCGTTTAGTTGGAAAGCACTGCGAGACTGGTGACATTCTTATCTACTCCATTGAACTCGCTGGTGATATCACACCTGGAGATTTATTGGCCATCCCTGCAACTGGTGCATATGGTCGCAGCATGGCCAGTAACTACAATCATGTTCTGCGCCCACCAGTTATTGCAGTTAAGAATGGAAAAGCCCGCGTGATTGTGCGCCGTGAGAGCGAGGCAGATCTGCTGGGATTGGATATTTAACGCCGTTACAGGCATCTGTGAAAGAATAACCCGCATGGATGCAGTGTTGAAAACAATCTCAATAGGAATGCTTGGCGCCGGAGTTGTCGGCAGCCAAGTCGCCCGCCTGCTGCAATCTGATCGGCAAGAGCTCTCAGACCGTTCAGGTGCCTTACTAGTCTTAAAAAGAGTTGGCGTACGCAGTAACGCCCCACGTGAAGGTATCGATGCAGCGATGGTTACAACGGATTTACACTCCATAGTTACTGATCCCGAGATAAATATTGTTATTGAAGTGATGGGCGGCATAGAGCCTGCACGCACTTTAATTTTAGAGGCGATTAAGAATAAGAAATCAGTTATTACTGCAAATAAAGCCCTGCTTGCAACACATGGGCACGAACTCTTTAACGCCGCAGATGCTGCAAAAGTAGATTTGTATTACGAGGCTGCCGTAGCTGGTGCGATTCCAATTATTCGCTCAATGCGCGAGTCATTAGCTGGTGATCAAATTACCCGTGTCATGGGAATTGTGAACGGAACAACTAACTATATTTTAACTAAGATGCATGAAGAGGGACGAGAGTTTGCCCAAGTATTAAAAGAGGCCCAATCTTTGGGATATGCCGAAGCCGATCCAACTGCCGATATCGAGGGCCATGATGCCGCGGCAAAGGCTGCGCTATTGGCAAGTTTAGCTTTCCATAGCACGGTCACAATCGATGAGGTTTACTGTGAGGGCATTACAAAGATTTCACTAGATGATGTAAATGCTGCAAAGTCAATGAACTCGGTAATTAAGCTATTGGCTATCGCTGAAATAACCGTCAATGATGAGATTTCAGTACGTGTACACCCAGTGATCTTGCCGAGTTCGCACCCGCTTGCCTCTGTTCGCAACGCCTTTAACGCGGTATACGTCGAATCTGAAGCAGCTGGCGAGTTAATGTTTTATGGACGAGGGGCAGGTGGTGCACCAACTGCATCGGCCATATTGGGTGATCTAGTTGCAGTCACACGTCACCGCGCATATTCAACGGTTGGATACGGCGAATCTGATTACGCCGATTTAGATATCGCACCTGTCGGTGAAGTAAAGTCGCAGTTCTTTGTGCGCTTACAAGTAGCCGACAAATCAGGTGTTTTAGCAGCCATCGCGCAGACTTTTGCCAGTCAAGAAATTTCAATTCAAACCGTTCGACAGTCAGGCAAGGACAATGATGCCGAGCTCGTCGTTGTAACTCACGCAGCATCTGAGGCCTCACTAAATTCCTGTATCAAGAAGTTGGCTGCAATGGATATCGTCGGCCAAGTTGAATCAGTGATTCGCGTTGAAGGAGTGCTCTCCTAAATGGCCATCTTTGGATCCAAACATAAGAGTGCTCATCAATGGCGCGGAGTAATAGAGGAGTACCGTCACCGCTTACCAGTCAATGCAAATACTCCAATAATCTCTCTGCGCGAAGGTGGCACTCCACTTATTCACGCCGCATTTCTCTCAGAGTTATTAGGTAACAACGTATGGATTAAATACGAAGGCCTGAATCCAACAGGCTCTTTTAAAGATCGCGGCATGACCATGGCGATTTCAAAAGCGGCCGAAGATGGAGCAAAGGCAGTTATCTGTGCATCCACTGGAAATACTTCGGCCTCGGCCGCGGCCTATGCCGTCAAAGCGGGAATGACTCCCGCTGTTTTAATTCCCAAGGGCAAGATTGCTATGGGCAAATTAGCCCAGGCCGTGATTCATAACTCAACAATTTTGCAAGTCAATGGAAACTTCGATGACTGTTTAACTCTGGCCCGCGAACTATCGGAAAACTTTCCAGTCGCTCTCGTTAACTCAGTTAATCCATTCCGGATCGAGGGACAAAAGACTGCAGCCTTTGAAGTTGTCGATATGTTGGGAGATGCCCCTGATATTCATGCAATGCCCGTTGGTAATGCTGGAAACATCACCGCTTATTGGAAGGGTTATAAGGAGTACAACAACGATGGCATGTGTACGCGCTTACCTGCGATGTATGGCTTTCAAGCTGCAGGTGCGGCACCGATCGTTAAGGGCAAAGTGATTAAGAATCCCGAAACAATTGCCACTGCAATCCGCATTGGAAATCCAGCTTCATGGGCACAGGCCGTAGATGCCCGAGATTCATCAGGTGGCGTGATTGACTCTGTAACCGATAGAGAGATCCTTGCTGCATACCGATTAATTGCAGCTAAAGAGGGAGTCTTTGTCGAGCCATCATCGGCTGCAGGTTTAGCAGGACTCATTAAATATAAGAAGGCCGGCAAGCTGCCCAAAGATAAGAGAATTGTTATCACTGTTACTGGCCATGGATTAAAAGATATTGGGTATGCACTAGAGACTGCCAAAAACCCCGTAGTTGTTCCAGTAAATATTAAAGCCGCCGCAAAGGCGTTAGGCCTTATCTAAGATGAAGCCAACTTTTAGAGCCCAAGCGATGCAGGTGCAGGTACCTGCAACGAGTGCAAATTTAGGTCCAGGCTTTGACTCTTTAGGTTTAGCCCTTGGCCTGCAGGATAGATACATTGCACAGGTTTTAGATGAACAGGTAATTGATATCGATATTTCTGGTGAGGGCGCAGATGCTATTCCGCGTAATGAAAAGAATTTAGTAATTAAATCGATGTACAAGGGCTTTGAGTTTCTTGGAGGAAAGCCCCGCGGTATTGCACTGCGTGCTTTAAATGTAATTCCACATACTCGCGGTCTTGGATCATCGGCTAGTGCAATTGTGGGCGGCTTATCACTTGCGCGTGCACTTGTTTTGGGTGGCAATGAACGAATGAGCAATGAGGATATGTTGAACTTAGCCAATGAGATGGAGGGCCATCCCGATAACGTTGCAGCAGCAATTTTCGGCGGAGCCACAATCGCCTGGCAAGAGCTACAGCACGGCCACAACGTTGCGCTATCTGTGCAGGTAGAAGTTGATTCACGAATTAGCGCCGTTGCATTTATTCCATCAACTTCAGTTTCAACATCTAAGGCCCGCAAAATGCTCCCTGATTCAATTACCCATGCCGATGCCGTTAAGAACTCAGCACATACAGCCCTGCTAGTCCATGCATTGCAACACCGCCCAGATCTCCTGCACACTGCAACCGAGGACTTTCTGCATCAGTCATATCGCGCCGATGCAATGCCAGCCTCATTCACTCTTCTTATGAAGCTGCGAAATGCCGGAGTAGCAGCCTTTATCTCTGGGGCGGGTCCAACGATTTTGGTTCTACACACCGGGGGATCGGCCGAGGTCGATGAGCTCACTCGCGCCGCCGGCGATAGATTCACCGCCATGGCCCTTGGAATCTCTCGCACTGGTGCCAGCCTCATTTGAGGCTAAATTTTGTCCTTACGCAGGTTGAATGCTAATATTGAGGCATCTGCTAGGGCCTTTTATATCGGCCAGTAACACATCAGATAAATCCAGAAAACAATCCACGGTTCCACGGGTTATAAATATAAGCCCGTAAACCAATAGCGAAAAGAAACAGATGACAACAACAGAAGAGCCAGTACGTTCACAAAGTCCAGAGCTTGGCGCAATGACACTGCCAAAATTAAAGACTGTGGCAACACAGTTAGGTGTCGATGGCGCAGCAAAGATGAAGAAGGATGCACTAGTCGAAGCGATCGCCGATTTACAGGCTAAGAATCGCGACGCAGCAAAGGCTGAGCGTGAGGCTCGCCGTGAGGCTCGAAATAGCCGTAAGAAGGAGAGCAAGCCGGCAGCTCATAGCAATCAAGATTCAGATGATGATGGCGATGAGGATTCAGCGCCCCAGAGCGGTAATGATCAGCGCAACAACGAGCGCGGCGGCCGTAATGATCGCAATGATCGCGGGCGTGGGCGAGATCGCAATCGCGATCGCAATAACCGCGACCGTGCACCACGCGAAGATCGCGAGCCAGTTCTCAGCGATGATGATGTTTTAGTACCGGTGAGTGGCCTCCTCGATATTCTCGATAGCTATGGCTTCATCCGCACCTCTGGCTACTTGCCAGGTCCAAATGATGTCTACGTAACATTGGCGCAGGTGCGCAAGAATGGTCTGCGCAAGGGAGATGTCGTTACAGGACAGGTCCGTCAAGCACGCGAAGGTGAGACAAAGCAGAAGTTCAACGCACTTATTACTCTTGAAACCGTCAATGGAATGAGTCCAGATGAGGCACGTAATCGTGTTGAATTTGGCAAGCTAACTCCGCTATATCCACAGGAGCGTCTGCGTCTTGAGACCGAGCCCAATGTATTAACAACACGTGTTATCGATTTGATTGCACCTATTGGTAAGGGCCAACGCGGACTTATTGTTTCGCCACCAAAGGCTGGTAAGACGATGGTTCTACAGTCAATTGCTAATGCGATCACAACAAATAACCCAGAGTGTCACTTGATGGTTGTTCTAGTCGATGAGCGCCCGGAAGAAGTTACCGATATGCAGCGCTCTGTTAAGGGTGAAGTTATCGCATCAACTTTTGATCGCCCTGCCGATGATCACACAACGATTGCTGAGCTTGCCATTGAGCGTGCAAAGCGC
>WLNU01000044.1 GCA_009699645.1 Actinomycetota bacterium
GTTGTGCACCAACTCCGAGCCAGTACAGAGCACGCTCTGAGTTGATCTCGATAAGTGATGGCTCTTGTCCTGGGACATAGCGACCGATCTCTTCAATTGAAAGACCGTTGCGTGCCTTGCGTGAGTCGGTAACGACAACGCGGAAAAAAGGTGTGCGAATCTTGCCCATGCGCATTAAACGAATTTTTGTAGCCAAGAAATGTATCTCCTGTGTATGTGTGTCATATCTTTTCTCCACAGCGGGGTGCGTGGTGAAAACGATTCAACTATCGGTTGTATGGATGTTGTTAGGGGATAGAGGGCCCCTCCAACAGGTTGCTTATTCTGCCATCTAGGCCGCTAATACGCGAAATCGCCTATTGAGCCTCTTCTATCGCCCGTTTAGCGGGATTACCCGACTTGGACTTCTTCTTAGGGGCAATGCTGGCCTTTACTGCCGGCATCGGTGGCAGACCCATACCGGCCATCCCCGCAGGCATTCCACCATTTCTCACCTGCTTCATCATTTTTTGGGCGGCACTAAATCTATCGACGAGATTATTTACTTCCGAGACAGCGCGTCCTGAACCCTTTGCAATACGAGATCGTCTTGAGCCATTGAGTACTTTTGGATCACGCCGCTCAATGGGTGTCATCGATTCAACTATGGCTTTAGTACGAACAATCTCGCCCTCATCAAAGTTATCAATCTGCTTTTTCATCCCCGCAGAGCCGGGCAACATCCCAAGGAGTTTAGACATCGAACCCATCTTTGACATTGCACTGAGTTGGTCCAGGAAATCCTCTAACGTGAAATCCTCGCCACGTGAAAACTTTGCCTCAAGCTTTTCCGATGTATCCCCATCAAATGCTTTTTTAGCCTGCTCGGCAAGTGTGGCGACATCGCCCATCCCCAAAATTCGAGATGCCATGCGCTCGGGATAAAATATGTCGAAGTCGGAGAGCTTTTCACCGCTGGATGCAAACATTATTGGACGCTTAGTAAGTGATGCGATGGAGAGAGCTGCTCCACCGCGTGCATCGCCATCTAACTTAGTTAATACGACACCATCAAAGCCCACGCCATCTAAAAATGCCTGCGAAGTTCGCACCGCATCTTGACCAATCATCGCATCGACTACAAATAAAATCTCATCTGGATGAACTGCATCCCGGATATCACCTGCCTGCTTCATAAGGTCTGCATCTACACCTAAACGACCTGCGGTATCAACAATAACCATGTTGTACTGCTTAGCCTTAGCGAACTCAACTCCTGCTTTGGCTACCTTGACTGGATCACCAATACCGTTTCCTGCTTCAGGGGCAAAGACGGGAACACCAATACTCTGACCCACAACTTGCAACTGAGTGACGGCATTAGGGCGTTGTAAATCTGAGGCGACTAAGAGCGGAGTATTGCCTTGGTCAGCGTAAAACTTTGCAAGCTTTCCAGCCAATGTCGTCTTACCAGCACCCTGCAGACCGGCCAGCATAATTACAGTCGGTGGATTTTTTGCAAAGCGCACTCTGCGCGCTGATCCACCAAGGATTTCAATCAGTGATGCATTTACTATCTCAAAGATTGCATTGGCCTGGTTAGTGCCAGATTGCATGGTTGCAAGAGCAGTTGTTGACTTTTCTGCTATTTGTGCGACAAAAGATTCGACAACTTCAAGAGCAACGTCTGATTCAAGTAGCGCCTGGCGAATTTCAGCGCATGTGGCATCGATATCGTTCTTGGAAATCTTTCCACGAGAGCGAAGCGAGGAGAATGTGCTGCTAAAGCGCGATGTTAGTGAGTCAAACATGATGGGCCAAGAATAGCCTTCTTCGAAAGCTTAAATAGCCTGGGAGCCCTTCTCACCTGTACGTACCCGCACTACTTGCTCTACCGGAGTTGTCCATACCTTTCCATCACCAATTGATCCAGTGGAAGCGGCTTTGACGATGACATCGACAACTGCATCGACCTCTTCGTCATTGACAAGTAGTTCAATACGTACTTTGGGAATCAGATTGACGGTGTACTCAGCACCTCGATAGACCTCGGTGTGTCCTTTTTGTTGTCCGACACCACTTACCTCTGAAACGGTCATGCCGGCGATGCCATGGGTATTGAGCGCATCCTTGACTGCCTCTAACTTAAAGGGTTTAACGATTGCAGTAATTAATTTCATTAGAAGGACCCTCCTCGTGATGAGCTTGATAATTCATAGGCACTTTCAGCATGCTCATTTAAATCGATACCCTCTATTTCTTTATCTGGCTTAATCCGAAAACCAATTGTCTTCTCTATTGCAAAGGCGATTATCAAAGTTACCACAAAGGAGTATGCGGCAACGAGTCCAACTCCCCATGCCTGCATGATGAGCAATTTAGTGCCTCCACCATAGAACAGACCATTGAGGCCGATGCTATTGACTGCTTGGGCACCAAATAATCCAATAGCTAAAGAGCCCCAAACTCCAGCAACTAAATGCACTCCGACTACATCGAGTGAATCATCAAAGCCGAATCTAAATTTTAGGCTTACCGCAAGTGAACAAAAGATTCCAGCAAAGAGTCCGATAACAACGGCGGCCCAAGGGGCCACAAATGCACACGCTGGTGTGATTGCAACTAAACCTGAAATCGCCCCCGATGCTGCTCCAAGTGAGGTTGCATGACCATTTCGCACTCTCTCAACAAGAAGCCAACCTAGAACTGAAGCAGCTGCAGCCACTTGAGTATTCATTAATACAAGTCCAGCGATTCCATTTGCCGCTAGGGCCGAACCGGCGTTAAAACCGAACCAACCAAACCATAAAAGCCCAGAGCCAAGAAGAACTAGTGGCAATGAGTGCGGACGCATAGATTCTTTACGCCAACCAATGCGTTTTCCCAAGACTATAGCCAGGGCTAAACCTGCAGCACCAGCGTTAATGTGGACGGCGGTTCCACCGGCAAAATCTTCAAGACCTTTGCCTGCAAGGAAGCCAGTGCCTGTAAGCGTATCGCCAACCTTATTTCCAAAGGCAAATACCCAGTGTGCAACTGGGAAGTAAACCAAAGTCGACCAGATTGCAACGAATACTCCCCACGAAACAAACTTCGCACGATCTGCGATTGCACCAGAGATTAGCGCTGGGGTAATAATTGCGAACATCAACTGAAAAACTGCAAAAACAAGAACTGGAATCGGATAGATACCACCATTATTAGTGAACTCATCCACCATTCCACCAAGGCCTGAGAAAGAGATATTTCCATACCACGGTGAATCAGCTTTGTAACCAAAGGCTAATTCAAAACCATAGATAACCCACAAAATACTGACGATGCCTATTGTAATAAAAGACATCATCATCATATTAAGCACGCTCTTTGTACGAACCATTCCCCCATAAAAAAATGCCAGTCCAGGGGTCATGAGGAGTACGAGGGCTGTGCTGGCTAACATCCAAGCGGTATCACCAGAGTTCAAAACTGTTTGTGTCATGTGGGCCATCTTTCACGTCAAAAGAATGAAGAGTTCTCGCCTTTGAGATGGGGTAAAGATGGCCTTCGGGCATTACAGGAGATGCTCGCAGGCATTTCAGGCGCGTTGCAAAAAAGGCTCTTATGTTAAATCTGCGTTACGCCAATAGCCCCAGGATGTAGGCATCTGGATCAAATGGCGCTAAATCACCCTCAGACTCCCCTGTGCCGATCCATTTAATAGGAATATCTAGTTCGCTTTCAATCGCCAGAGCAATCCCCCCACGGGCACTTCCATCTAATTTGGTGAGGATAATTCCGGTGACATTGACGCTCTCTGAAAAGATTTTTGCCTGCGCCATACCATTGTGACCTGTCGTTGCATCAATCGTTAAGAGAACTTCGTTGACCGGGGATATTTTTTCAACAACGCGCTTTACCTTTTCTAGCTCAGCCATGAGATCACTCTTATTGTGCAAGCGTCCAGCCGTATCTATCACTAAATAATCGGCCTTCATTTCATTGGCCCGTTTGGCGGCATCAAAGGCGACCGATGCAGGATCCCCGTTGGCTTTACCTGAAATGACTTCTACAGCAATTCGTGCCCCCCACGTCTGTAGTTGTTCAACTGCAGCTGCACGGAAAGTATCACCTGCGGCTACGACTACTGAGAATCCAGATTTTTTAATATGACTTGCCAGCTTTGCAACCGAAGTTGTCTTGCCCGTGCCATTAACACCAACAATCATGACCACCGTTGTGCCATCAGGATTAGTCAGAGGTAGCCGAGATTTATCACAAAGGTGAGATGTCAGAGTTTGCATCAGCGCCTCTTGTGCATTATCACTCTTAACTTTTCGTGCAGCCTCCAGAAGTTCGCGCGTAAGAGTTGGGCCTATATCTGATGCTAAAAGTTCGCCCTCTAGATCTTGCCAATCAGCTGGTGCAAAAGAGTTTTCGCCCTTGATTGTGGCGATGAACTTACTAAAAAGACCCATATGTAAGGCTTCTAACTTGCGTCGGATTCACGCAGACGTTGTGAGATAACCTCACTCACACCATCTCCGCGCATGGTGACACCATAGAGCGCATCGGCGATCTCCATCGTGCGCTTTTGGTGCGTGATAATAATGAGCTGAGAGCTAGCACGTAGCTCTTCAAGGACACCAAGTAAGCGGCCAAGGTTCGTATCGTCGAGGGCGGCTTCAACCTCATCTAGAACATAGAAGGGACTTGGGCGGGCTTTAAAGATTGCAATTAACATCGCAACTGCAGTCAATGATTTTTCTCCACCCGATAGAAGTGAGAGGCGTTTAATGCGTTTGCCAGGTGGTCGTGCCTCGACATCGACTCCACTTGTTAAAGGATTATCAGGATCGACCAAGATTAAACGACCATCTCCGCCAGGGAACAGGCGTGCAAAGATCTCTTCAAAGTGACGGGCTGTATCTTCAAATGCCTCCATGAAGATTGTTTGAACTCGATCATCAACCTCTTTAATAATATCTAGAAGATCTTTCTTAGTTCTCTTTAAATCCTCTAACTGATCGGCCAAGAACTTTAGACGCTCCTCAAGGGATGAGAACTCTTCAAGTGCAAGTGGATTGATCTTGCCAAGTAGGTTAAGTGAACGCTCAGCCGATGCAAGGCGTTTTTCCTGCTGATCTCGGCGATATGGAATCAGTTCGGTTGTTACGATCTCTCCGGCCTCATTTTCAAAGAAGGTTGGCACATCATTCTCAGGTCCATACTCGGCCACAAGTGTGTGTGTATCAATTGCAAACTCTTCAGCGGTCTTATTTTCAAGGGATTCAATACGCATGCGTTGTTCGGCGCGCGCGATTTCATCGCGATGCACACTCGATGTTAGCGCTTCGAGCTCAGATGCTAATTCGCGTCCACGTGTTCGAACGGTAAGGGTCTCTCCTTCGCGACGGACCCGTGACTCCTCTAATCGTGCGCGCTCAATAGCTGCTTTGGAGATCGATCGTTCAATATGAATAAGGACTTCATATGCAGCCTCTGCAATGGCCTGAGAGATGACGGCTGCACGCGCACGTGCACCGCGGCGAATAACTGCGCGTTGCGATGCTTCGCGCTCGTTACGGGCCGATTCCTCTAGAGCTAAGGCGCGTGCGGCCACTGATGTGACGCGCTCTTCAATTGTGCGCACGGCAAGACGTGCTTCAACCTCTGCCGTGCGTGCAACTGAGACGGCATTTCGTAGTTTTTCAGTAAATGTGTGGTCAGGTTCGGCCGTTGCGCCCTGTTGGTGCAGTTGATTCTGGGCAATGACGAGTTCGCCCTCATCACGAGATTTAGCACTGCCGGCCTCATTGATGTTGGAATTAAGGCGCTCGACTTCTGCCATTGCAGATTTCATATTCTGGCCAGAGACGGCTAACTGCTCGGTGAGCGCACCGATACGTGCATCGGACTCATTGAGTTTAGATAAAGCTAGGTCAAAATCGCTCTGACGATTTTCAACCTCACTAGTGTGAGTAGAAATCTCAAACTTTAAACGATCGCATGTATGCGTAATCTCGACGAGCTTATTTTGAAGGCCTGCCATAAGGGCGTTAATTTCGATAAGAGATGAAGAGGATTTAGAGCCACCACGCGCACGGCCACGTGTGAGGATATCGCCATCACGGGTAACAACTGTGAGCGATGGATGTGAGCGAAGAATCGCTTCGCCATCACGGGCCGAAGCGGCAACGACGATATTAGATAAGAGGGATGTAACAAGTGCAGCGATTGATGCAGAGCGAACATGCGATGTCAGAGGTGTTAAGCCCGATGGAATTAAAGAGTGCGATTGTGCGCCCTCTTCGAAGACCAAGAGATCTGCCTGACCTAAGTTTTCACTGCGCAGAGTTGTTAGCGCTGTAACTGCAGATCCTAAGTCTTGAACAACGAGGGCATCGGCGAGTGTGCCAAGGGCGGCAGCAGCTGCTGCTTCCCAACCAGAATCGATATCTATAAGAGTGGCGATCGAGCCAAGGATGTGAACACCGCGCGAATCATTGAGCAGCGCAGATGCGCCATCACGATTGCGCATAGTCAGCGCCATCGCATCGATTGTGGCTTCGATAGCGTTGCGTTCGCGATCGGCCAATCGCTCGGCCTCAACTGCCTCATGAAGCTTGGCCTTGGCAGAGTCGAGTAATGACTTCGTATTTTCAAACTGCGAATCCAGACCCTTTTCACCCGTATCAGCACCTGCAATATCTAGCTCATACATTGAGTACTCTCGTTGGGCAGTATCTACACGGGCCTGCGCCTCATTACGCGCACGCGTTAGGCGCGCAATCTCCTCTGAGATGGCTTCGAGGCGGGCCTGTAGAGATTTAATGTGACCCTCTTGGCGAGCAGTACCTTCACGCGCATCGGCAATGGCGCGCATTGCGGCAGCGATTTTATCTTCGTCAATCTTTAGCGCCTGTTCACTCTGTGTAAGTTGCGATGTTGCAGCAACTAATGCCTGCTGCGACGTTGTAACACTTGCGCGTAGTTCGCTCTCTTCGTGACGCAAGAGCTGGGCATCTTTTTCAATCGCATCTGGGTCGCGGCCAGAGGTACGTGCCTCTTCAGCCTCTTCATTGAGAAAACGTGAGCGCTCTTGCGCTAAAGATTGAGTACCACGGAATTTTTCGCGCAACGAATTTAATTGGTAGTACGTCTCCTGTGCGGTAATAAGTTGTGGTCCCTCAATTGCAGATTGGGCATCGAGTGCCTCTTCGCGAGTGCGGATTGAATCAACTTCGGTTTCAACTGCGCCACGTCGCTGACGCAGTGCAGTCTCATCGGCAACCTCTGCATCGAGAACCTCTGAAAGTGAGATGAAATCATCGGCGAGTAGTCGCAGCTTGGCATCTCGTAGATCGGCTTGAATCGTCGCGGCTTTCTTTGCAACCTCTGCCTGCTTGCCGAGTGGCCGCAGTTGCCTGCGAAGTTCTACAGTTAAGTCTTGAACACGCGCAAGGTTTGTCTGCATCGAATCTAATTTGCGAAGAGCTTTCTCTTTACGTTTGCGATGCTTCAGAACACCGGCCGCCTCTTCAATAAATCCACGGCGCTCATCTGGTGTTGCCATTAAAATTGCATCAAGTTGGCCTTGACCAACGATCACGTGCATCTCGCGACCGATTCCTGAGTCGCTCAAGAGCTCTTGAATATCGAGCAAACGTGTTGCTTCGCCATTAATCTGATATTCGCTGTGTCCGTTACGGAAAAGTATGCGGGAGATTGTTACTTCGCTGTATTCGATTGCTAGTGCGCCATCGGCGTTATCGATGGTGAGAGAGACTTCAGCCCGGCCAAGTGGTGCTCGCCCACTAGTGCCGGCGAAGATGACATCTTCCATCTTGCCACCGCGCAGAGATTTCGCTCCCTGCTCACCCATTACCCATGTCAGCGCATCAACGACGTTACTTTTACCCGAACCATTTGGACCGACTACGCAGGTTATGCCGCGTTCAAGTCGCAAAGTGGTAGCTGAAGCGAAGGACTTAAAGCCCTTGAGGGTGATGCTCTTCAAATACACGCGGCAAACCTATCGCGTCGATGCAGTGTTTTTAGCGGATTTAAGGCTGAGGAAGCTCGATTTTTAAGGATTCGTAGGCCGTTCGTGCGGCAATTTGTTCAGCTTCGCGCTTGCTCTTTCCAACACCCTCACTGATTGCAACGCCTGCGACCATGGCAACTGCCGTGAAGTTCTTATCGTGATCTGGACCCTCTTCGCTCACGATGTACTCAGGTACA
>WLNU01000045.1 GCA_009699645.1 Actinomycetota bacterium
CGTGATCTGATCCATAGGCGCAATCTACTTCAGAGCGTTAAGATGGCGCCACCTACTAGTTAAAAGGCCAGTGTGATGACAACACCAATCAGTGATCCAGATAAGCAAGCCGCCGTTAGCGCTGCAGACCGAAAATATGTCTTTCACTCATGGTCGGCCCAAGGTGCGATTTCACCAATGCCGATTGCAAGTGGTTCGGGCTCACGCTTTTGGGATCATGCTGGCAAGGTGTATTTGGATTTTTCATCCCAACTCGTCTTTACAAATATCGGTCACCAGCACCCTAAAGTAATTAAGGCGATTCAAGCCCAGGCCGAAGTATTAACAACTGTTGCACCGCAACATGCAAATGATGCGCGCAATGAAGCGGCTCAACGTATTGTCGAATTAGCTGGTACCAACTTTGCAAAGGTTTTCTTTACTAATGCCGGTGCAGAGGCAGTCGAGAATGCGATCCGTATGGCACGTATGCATAGTCACAAACACAAAGTACTTTCAACATATCGTTCTTATCATGGCAATACTGGAGCTGCAATCAATGCAACGGGTGATCCACGCAGATTCCCAAATGAGTTTGCATTTGGCCATGTACATTTCTGGGGACCGTACTTGTATCGCACTGCTTTTTGGGCCAAAGATGAGGCCGAAGAGTGCAAGAGAGCACTCGAACATCTAGAGCAGACGATTATCTTTGAAGGCCCCAACACAATCGCAGCAGTCTTACTTGAATCAGTTCCGGGTACCGCCGGTGTTTTGTTCCCACCCAAGGGATACCTGGAGGGTGTGCGTGCGCTCTGTGATAAATACCAGATCTTATGGATCGCCGATGAAGTCATGTCGGGCTTTGGTCGCACTGGTAAATGGTTTGCATACCAACATAGTGCTGCAACCCCAGATCTCATTACCTTTGCAAAGGGCGTCACCTCTGGCTACATCGCACTCGGCGGTGTAGTCATCAGCGAGCCGGTATCAAAGACATTTGATGAGCGAGTCTTTGCCGGTGGCATGACATATATGGGCCACCCATTGGCATGTGCAACTGCAGTTGCAACTATCGATGTCATGAAGGAAGAAAAGATGCTGGAAAACGCCACAATGATTGGCGAAACCATCCTGGGTCCTGGCTTAAAAGAGTTAGCTAAGAAGCACAAAATTATTGGCGATATCCGCGGCGCAGGTGTTTTCTGGGGCGTTGATATGGTCAGCGATCGTGCAACACGTGAACCCCTTGCTCCATATGGTGCATCGAGTCCTGCGATGAATGAGTTAGTTGCGGCCTGTAAGAAGCATGGACTTATGCCATTTAATAACTTCAACCGCATTCACTTGTGTCCACCCTGCAATGTCTCAGTTGAAGATGCCAAACTCGGACTTGAAATGCTGGATAAGGCTTTAACTGAGATTGGAAAGTACTACACGGGCGCCTAGTTAAAAACAGTGGCTAAACGTTGAACCTAAACTCAACGACATCACCATCGTGCATGATGTAATCCTTGCCCTCCATGCGCACTTTGCCCTTTGCCTTTGCCTCAACCATTGAACCTGCTGCAATTAAATCATCATAGGAAACAATTTCAGCTTTAATAAAACCCTTTTGGAAATCGGTATGGATGACACCGGCTGCCATGGGCGCAGTATCGCCTTTATGAATCGTCCATGCCCGAACCTCTTTAGGTCCAGCCGTTAAATATGTTTGCAGACCAAGGGTACGAAAACCAACGTGGGCAAGCGTTGCAAGGCCTGGCTCCTCTAATCCGATTGACTGTAAAAGTTCGAGCGCATCGTCATCGCTGAGCTCTGCTAATTCGGCCTCAGTCTTAGCATCTAGAAAGATCGCCTCAGCCGGTGCTACGAGGGCGGCTAACTTAGTGCGCAGATCGGCATCGTTAAGTTCGGCGGCATCAACGTTAAAGACATAGAGAAATGGTTTGGCCGTTAATAAATGTAGTTCGGCGACAAGTGTTAAATCGACTTTGCTACTAGATAAGGGTTTGCCAGAGTTCAGTACTGCCTCGGCCTCTTTAACGGCATCGAGGATATGTTGGCGCTCTTTGTTAACCCGCGCCTCTTTTTCAAGTCGGGGCAGAGCCTTTTCAATTGTCTGTAAATCGGCGAGCGCTAATTCGGTATTGATAATCTCCATATCACTTGCAGGATCAACGCGGCCTTCGACGTGAATAACATCGCCATCGCTAAAGACACGAATAACTTGGCAGATCGCATCGGTTTCACGGATATTGGCCAAGAACTTATTTCCTAAGCCCGCACCCTCTGATGCCCCTTTTACAATTCCGGCGATATCAACGAATGAGACAGTGGCAGGAAGAAGGGTTTGCGAGCCAACGATTGTGGCAAGGGCGGCCAAGCGCGTATCGGGCACTCCTACAACGCCGACGTTAGGTTCAATCGTGGCAAAGGGATAGTTGGCGGCTAGGACGTTGTTTTTCGTCAGGGCGTTAAAGAGGGTGGATTTACCCACGTTTGGCATGCCGACGATTCCGATAGACAGAGTCATAAGGGATAGAGCCTACCCGCCAGGATTGAGAGTGATTTTGCCAGTAGTTTCACGGGCCAGCATCGCCTGATGGGCCTGCCTTGCCTGGCTCAATCCAAATGTAGCGCCAATAACTGGCTTTAGCTCTCCGCTCTTTACTAAGTCGAAGAGTTCAGTGATTACATCGTTCATCAGCTCTTTTTTTCCAAAGCAGTGAGAGAGCCAAAAACCTGTAACTGTTTTTGATCCGCCCATGAGTGAGCCTGGATGAATTGCAGTTGGCGCCGTCCGAGATGCCATTCCATAGACAATCAATCTGCCAAATGGTGCAAGAGCTTCAAGGCTGACATCAAATGTTTTTCCACCAACCATCTCTAAAACTACATCAACTGGCTTACCGTTATTTGCTTCCAGAATCGCTGAAAGGAGTTTGTCCTGGTCGGCATCGATAACAACATCTGCACCTAGTGACTTCGCTAAATCTCGTTTAGCAGCCGTTGATGCAACGGCAATTACCTTTGCGCCCCACATCTTTGCTAATTGAATTGCAATAGTGCCAACGCCGCCGGCCGCTGCATGTATGACAACACTCTCACCGGTTTTTATATGACCAACTGTTTTTAATATGTGCCAAGCTGTTGAGCCTTGCACTAACATGCACAAAGCTTGTGCATCACTCACACCTTCTGGAACATCAATCATCGCCGCCGAACGTGCAGAGGCTCTTTGTGCATATCCCCCACTTGCAACTGCTGTTAAAACCCGGCGTCCTGAGGCTGTTCTACCAACTACTTCTATGCCGGGTATCAAAGGAAGCTTCTGTGGTGAGAGGTATGAGTTCTCTGTCTGATGGGTATCGGCGTAGTTAATACCGATTGCGCTTACATCAATTAGTTCCAGACCCTGACTTACAACCGGGTCGGCTAGATCTACAAACTGCATCGACTCTGGGCCGCCAAAGGCGCTGATCTGAATTGCTTTCATGGCTTAAGGATATACGGGTTACGCAGCAGCCTTTTCACCCTGCACGTCAGATTGAGCTGCCCTCTTGTCAATGACCAGTAATAGGGCCACCATAGGGAAGAGTTCCCAATAGTGGCAAGGAGCATCCAATGAAGATAGCGGCTTTAATTACTGGCAAACGTGTTGAAACAATTTCATCTAGCGCAACCCTTCATGACTTAGTTAATGCGCTCAATGTTCACCATGTTGGGGCACTAGTCGTATCACCAGATGGGAAAAAAATCGAAGGTATAGTTTCAGAGCGAGATGTCGTGCGCGCGATGCCAGGCAAACTAGATGAAATCGCTGACATGCGAGTACGGGATCTAATGACGCCGGATGTGATCACTTGTACTCCTACGTCAACGGTAGCTACATTAATGACGATTATGACTGAACGTCGAATACGTCATATTCCAGTTGTTGATGAGTCAGGAAATTTAATCTCAATCGTTTCAATTGGTGATGTGGTGAAAGCCCACATTAGTGATTTAGATAGCGAGCGTAAGGCTCTCAGCGATTACCTTAAATCTTAAATTATTTATTTTTACCAAAAATCTTTTTCAAAAATCCGGCCTCAACAGGATCTTTGTGATGCCCCTGACAGCGATCTTCTTTAGCAACGCCCTCCATGGCCTGCTCTATATGCTCCCCACAACCTGACCATGTTGGCTTTTTGCATTGACTGCATATAACTAGTGAGCACATACAAATACCCTATATCCCAGTTAGCCGTACAGCGACCAGTGCGAGGCCACCAACGATGATCCAGGCAATCATGCCCATGAGCATGGGGCGAGGCCCGATTGCACGGATAGCTTTCCAGCGCACTCCCGAACCGAGAGCCACTAAACCAGCACCCAACAGGATTTTGCTTGTTAAAACAATGTCATCGTGCACGCGCGCGGGAACATCTAGTGTGTTCTGCAGAATCGCAACGGCGATAAAGCCGAGAACGAAAAATGGAATAAGGGGAACTTTGGCCGATGTTGCTGCGCTCTTCCCCTGCGCGCTTAGATAGCGGCGGTGGCGAATCGAGAGAATTAAAACGATTGGTGCCAATAAACATACGCGGGCTAGTTTAATAACAACTGCTGATTTAACGGCCTCATCGCTCCAAACTGATGCAGTTGCAATTACCTGACCAACATCATGAACTGCCGCTCCTGCCCAAGCGCCAAATGTCTGATCGCTTAATCCCATTACATGCCCCAGGAATGGGAGTACAAAAATAGAGAGCGTGCCACAAAGAGAAATCAGGGCAATTGCATACGATGTCTCCTCTTGTGTGGCACGTGTCTGAGGCCGAATCGCAGCCACTGCAGTTGCACCACACACTCCAAAGCCAACGCCAATCAATAAACCTAAATCACCGCTCATCTTGAATAGTTTTGAGAGAGCAAGGATTCCAAAGATCGTAAAACTTACAACGAAAATGACAGTGATGACACCCTTAATACCAATAGCCTGAAGTGAAATAACGCTTACCTGCGCACCTAAAAGTGCAACACCAATGCGCATCAACCTCTTGCCAGCAAGGGCTGTGCCCTCAGTTGCAAAGGTTGGCCAGGAACCTACATTGGCAATCAAAAAACCAAATGCTACACAAAGCGCTAGTGGGCTAATTGCTGGCTGAAAATTATGTATCTGAAAAGCTATAGCGACTACGGCTGCGATTAAACCCAGACCTGGAAGTGTTTTAATCATCTTAAATCCCAAGTTTCTGTGACCAGTTTTTTAACTGCTCTGCTACTTGATCGGTAATAGTTATCTCATCATTACCATTTAAATTCTCTGGATTCACACGCCCAGATCCAGGGAGGCGACCACCAGCAACTTTTACTTCATCTTCAAACTCTTGTGTGCGTGAATGTGGGCCATCCACAGAAAGCTTGGCTGCATCAATTGCAATAACAAAGTGTGAAATCTGTTGTGGTAGCCCATCTTGGCTAGCTGCAAACATGTCGGGAATATTTTTAGCAAGCGTTGGACCAATCAGCATGCCGGTTAATGACTCAACAAGAACAGCAACTGCATATCCTTTTGCACCGCCGAGTGGTGCAAGCATTCCAGCTAACGCCTCTTTGGCATCGGTTGTTGGAGCCCCATCTTTTGTAAATGCCCATCCTGGTTCTAACTCAGCGCCAGCTTGTGCTTTAGCTTGAATCTTTCCACGTGCAACTGCACTTGTTGCAAGATCGACAACTGTTGGGGGATTTGTTGGAATTCCTGCAGCTATCGGTGAAGTTGAAAGCAAGGCTTTATTTCCACCCCATGGAGGCATTACTGCAGGTCCTGTACTAAAAGCGATTCCTACTAGTCCACGATTAATCATCGGCCAGACATAGATTCCAAGTGCACCGCAGTGGTTTGATCGACCAACTCCGACTGCTGCAATCCCATTAACCATTGCACGCTCTGATGCATCTCCGGCAGCAAATGCAAGCAGGGGAATAGAAGTTTGAGGAAAAGAGTTCATTACAGACGGCCAGCTTGATGAACACGCTTGAGAAACTCTTGAGTCTTTGGGTTCTTAGGGTTGTGCAGTACCTCCTCGGCACTACCCCGCTCGAGAATATTTCCCGACTCTAAAAAACAGACTTCGTCGGCAACTTGTGTAGCAAAGCCCATTTCGTGTGTTGCCAAGACCATTGTCATTCCATCACTCTTTAAGTCGCGAACAATGCTCAAAACTTCATTAACTAGGACTGGGTCAAGGGCAGATGTAATCTCATCTAATAAAAGTAGGCGTGGATTGCAGGCAAGGGATCGAATAATTGCAACACGCTGTTGTTGACCCCCACTTAAACGATCTGGATATTGATCGGCCTTATCGGATAAATCAAAGCGCTTGAGCAGTTTTTGTGCCGCCTCGATCGCCTCCTCTTTGGATTTACCCTGTACTTTTATCGGTGCCAAAGTAATGTTTTCCAGAACGGTTTTGTGGGGAAATAAGTTAAAGGATTGAAAGACCATTCCTAACTTGCGGCGCACATCATCGACATCGATAAGCGGATCCGATATTTCATCTCCATCTAAAAAAATCTGACCATCATCGATAGATTCGAGCAGGTTAATACAGCGAAGCAACGTTGATTTACCTGAACCAGATGCTCCAATTAATACCGTTGCGGTGTGCACTGGGACCACAAGTGAGAGGTGATTAAGAACTAACTCGTTACCAAATGATTTGCGGACATCAACTAGCTCTAGAACGTTAGCCATTAGATAGCACCTTCAGAGTTCTGTGCATTCGTGCGTTGCCTTATTGCTCTATCTGTATAGCGGGTCATTGGAATTGTGATCAGAAGAAAGAGAATTGCAGCGACTACGTAAGGCGTGTAGTTAAAAGTTCTACTGGCATTGATTTGCGCGGCACGGACTGCATCGGTAACACCCAAGATTGAGACTAAACCTGTGTCCTTTAAAAGTGAGACAAAGTCATTGAGAAGAGGCGGAACAACTCGCCGGATCGCCTGCGGCAAAACCACATAACGCATAGTCTGCCCAGATGTCAGACCAAGTGATCTGGCAGCAGCGCGCTGACTTGGATGAATTGAAAGAATTCCGCTGCGGATGACTTCGGCAACGTATGCCGAATACGTCAGCACGACGGCAACGGTGCCAAGAAAAATTACATTGCTTGAAATTCCAGTCAGGCGCAACGCTGGAACACCAAAGCCCACGAGCAAGATAATCAAGATAAGTGGCGCTCCACGGAAGATATCTACGTAGGCTGTTGCAAGAAATCTAAATGGGGTGAGCGCTGGCGACTTTGTTGTGCGCATGAGGGCTAAGCCGAGGGCGATTATTCCTATCGCCACACCACCAATAAAAGTTAGCTGCAGGTTAATCCAGAGTCCTTTAATGACAGTTGGAAAAACCTCACGACCATAATCGATATCAAAAAATGTTGCCTTAACACTCTCCCACCCCGGGGATGTAATGAGTACAAGGGCCAGTGTTCCGAGTACAAGGGTGGTGGAGATGGCGGCAATTGCACCCTGCTTACGGCTTATTCGCCTTCGGGCAATTCCACGTTCTACTTCACGTGAGCTTGGCGACCAAGCAGAGTTAATACGCTCTGTCATGGCCGCCAAACTACCGTGTTTACTTCTTTATCTTCGTTAAGGCTTTAATACTGGTGCACCAGCATCGGTTGCTAGCCACTTTTCAGTAATCGCTGCCAATGTTCCATCGGCAGTAATTGCATCAACTGCAGCCGATACACATGATGTCAACGCACTTCCCTTTGACATCAAGAGACCGAATTGATCGCCAGCACCAGTTGATGGTAGCTGACCAACGATTAATCCATCTTTGACTTCAACGCCAGAGAGATAGAAGGCAGTTGGAAGATCTACAACCAAACCATCAATCTGACCATTCTTTAGTGCTGCAACGCCAGCGGCGTTATCGTTAAATACCTGAGGCTTAATACCGATCTGATTTTGAATCGCATCAAGTGATGTTGTACCAACTGCAGCACCAAGTTTGGCATCCTTTAAGTCGGCAATTGATGTCTTGCCCTCAATTTTGCTGCCCTTGAAAGAAACGATCGCCTGTGGTGCGGTGTAGTAAGGAGATGAGAAATCAACGGCCGCTGAGCGCTCAGTTGTAATAGAGAACTGCTGCAAGTTGAAGTCAAAGTTCTTAGCACCCGGTGTTACAGCGCTATCAAATGTTGTACGGACCCAC
>WLNU01000046.1 GCA_009699645.1 Actinomycetota bacterium
CAGAGCGCCACCCTTACGGCGGGGACTTAGTTTTCACTGCCTTTTCTGGCTCTCACCAAGATGCGATTAAAAAAGGCTTTGATCACATGGCCAATGATGCAAAGGCTGCTGGTCGTGAAGTTCGAGATCACACATGGGCAGTTCCATATTTACCAATTGATCCATTGGATATTGGCCGCAGTTATGAGGCCGTCATCCGTGTTAACTCGCAGTCGGGTAAGGGCGGTGTCGCATATCTGATGAAGAACGAGCATCACTTAGATCTTCCACGTCGCTTACAGATTGAATTTTCTAAAGTCGTACAAACCAAGACCGATGAAGAGGGTGGTGAGATTAGCCCTGAGGAGCTTTGGTCAATCTTTGAAGATGAGTATCTACCAACACAAGGTGCACCATGGGGCCGCTTTCGCCTTAAGGGATTGAGTCAGACATCGGTCCTGGGTGAAGATGTTCATCTAACGGTCACACTTACCGATCGTGGTGCGATGCACGAGCTCAAAGGTCAGGGTAATGGTCCGATTGCAGCTTTCTGTAATATCTTGCAGAGCTATGGTGTCGATGTTCGAGTCCTTGATTATTACGAGCACGCTCTAGCTGCAGGTGGTGATGCATCGGCTGCTGCATACCTTGAGTGCTCTATCGATGGAGAAGTATTTTGGGGTGTCGGGATCGATCCCAACACCACTACGGCATCACTTAAAGCAGTCGTGTCTGCCATTAATCGCGCAATTCGCTAATCCACGCACTACCTTTACCCATATGAGTTTGTATAGGGATGAGGCCATTGTGCTGCGCACCCAAAAACTCGGAGAAGCCGATCGTATTATTACTTTATTAACTCGCGATCACGGCCGTATCCGTGGAGTTGCAAAAGGTGTTCGACGCACAATGTCAAAGTTCGGCGCACGCCTTGAGCCGGGCAGTCATATCGATGTTCAGCTATACGTTGGAAAAACCTTTGACACAATCACACAAGTTGAAGCGATGATGAATTACGGTGAGGCTTTAACCCAAGATTATCAGCGCTGGACAGTAGCTTCAGCGATCTTAGAGGCGGCAGAGCGCTTTAGTCCTAATGAGCATGAACCAGCGCTCAAAGAGTTTGGTTTAGTTGTTGGTGCGATGAAAGTCTTGGCTGAGAGTCGATATGAGCCGTTACTCATTCTCGATGCATTTCTTTTGCGCTCATTAGATGTCGCAGGCTATGCACCCTCGATGACGATCTGTTCGAGCTGTGAGAAGCCAGGTCCACACCGATACTTTTCCTTAGTGGGTGGTGGATCAGTATGTGCCGACTGTCGACCATCGGCCTGTGCAACCCCTGCCTCTGAAACTTTGATATTAATGGATGCTCTCCTTCGAAGTGATTGGGAGATTGCATCTGCCAGTGAAGCTAAGTTTCGCCGAGAGGCTAGCGGTTTAATCGCCGCCTATTTACAATGGCATCTTGAGCGGGGTTTAAGGAGTTTGCCAATGGTAGAGCGGGTATGAGCAAGATTGAGATTCCACATCACGTTGCAATAGTGATGGATGGCAATGGACGCTGGGCACAACAACGAGGCCTACCTCGTACCTCAGGACATGAGGCTGGAGAGGCTGCATTATTTGATGTCGTTGAAGGGGCTATCGAGTATGGAGTCAAAGAGATAAGTGCGTATGCATTTTCAACGGAAAACTGGCGCCGCTCACCCGATGAAGTGAAGTTTTTAATGGGCTTTAATCGCGACGTCATTCGGCGCCGGCGCGATGAGATGAATTCGATGGGTGTTCGTATTCGTTGGATTGGTCGGCCAAAGCGGTTGTGGAGCAGCGTTATTAAGGAGCTTGAAGAGGCTGAAGAGTTAACCAAGAAGAACAAAACTTTAACTTTGAATATGTGCGTTAACTATGGTGGGCGCTCTGAAATTGTTGATGCGGCAACTGCCCTTGCCCGAGATGTGAAGCGGGGAAAAGTGAAGCCAGATTCCATCACCGAGAAGAGTTTTGCTAAGTATTTAGATTCACCAACAATGAGCGATGTGGATCTATTTTTGCGCTCTTCGGGGGAGCAGCGCACCAGCAACTTCTTGCCCTGGCAATCGGTTTATGCCGAGTTTGTTTTTATGGATGTCCTATGGCCAGATGTAACACGAAGGACTTTGTGGGCTGCGATAGAGGAGTATTCACAGCGTGATAGACGTTTCGGGAAAGCGTAGAATTTAACATTTAGGGCAAAGGCCAAAGATTTCAGCCGTATGTCCAACATCTCTAAATCCATGTTCTTCGGCCATTACCTTTGCCCATTTTTCAACTGCCCCGCCCTCAATTTCAACGGTATCACCACAGCCTTTACATACTAAATGGTGGTGGTGTGCATCTCCACATAGCCGATAGATCGCCTCCCCATCTTCGCGCCGTAAAATATCCACGATCTTGTCATTGACCAGAGATTGCAAAGCACGATACACAGTGGTTAAACCGATGCTTTCGCCCTCACGCTGCATAAGTCGATAGACCTCTTGAGCACTAGCAAAACCGCCGGCGCGCTCAAGAACGCTCAAGACTCGTGGATTAGAACGACTCAACCGATATTCCCAACAATGAGCCACATTGCAACGACACCAATAACAGTTGCCAACATTGTCATCCTTGATGGATGGCGCGAATGTGCTTCAGGCAGAATATGTGATGTTGCAAGATAGATAACAAAGCCAGAAAACATTGCTAAGTAGATTGAGAGAGATGCATCGCTAATGACTATGTAGGTACCAAGTGCTGCACCGCTAATGCGCATGACTGCATCGAGTCCTAGTAATGCAATTGCTCTTTTAGTCCAGTGGCCACTTTTGATCAGTAGTGAGACGGTATTTAATCCATCTGAGAATGCATGGGATAAAATCGCTATGAAGACCGCTATTCCTAAGGCATTACTGACTTTAAATGAGAGTCCAAGTGCAACTCCATCTAAGAAGACGTGCCCACCCATCGCCAATGCACCGAGAGTTCCAGCGATATTTACAGAGTGGTTATGTTCATGTCCGTAATCAGACTCGGCTGGTTCGTGGGAACCAAAAATCTGCTCAGCAAAATGCAGAGCCAGGAATCCAAGGACAAAAGCGATTGCAACTACGCGGACATTTCCAAAGGTATTGGCATTGAGTTCGAAGACCTCAGGCAAAAGATCAAAGGCAACGAGTCCAAGGAGCAGACCAGCTGAAAGACCGAGCACAAGGTGGAGTCGATCCCGTGAACGGATAGCAAGGAAGCCACCTGCAGTGGTGGCGATGGCAGTTACTGCCGCCAAGATGATTGCGATATTCATTGGGGGAGAGTATCACAAATGAAAATGATATTCATTATCAATGACGAATCTCGCTCGCCACTAGGCTCAGAGCATGCATGCCATCGCCCGATTCTCTATACCTCTGGGTCAAGCCAGTGAATTTCGCGCCCAGTTAGCAACACTTCAGAGCGTATTGGCCGAGGCGCCGGGATTTATTGATGGCGTATTCGGTCAAAATCTCGATGATCCAACGCTCTGGCACTTATCAACTAATTGGGAAAACGTTGGCTCCTACCGCAGGGCCTTGAGCTCCACGCGTGCCAAACTAGAGGCGATTCCAATTCTGGCCCGTGCAATCGATGAACCAGGGGCCTACGAGTAAACTTAATACACGCAAAGTAACGCTCGTTGCTTTTCGCCGACATCCAGCCGGACGGAGCACAAGAAATGGCAACAGATCGTTTAGAAAATATCGTAGCTCTTGCAAAGCGGCGAGGCTTTGTTTATCCCTCCTCTGAAATATATGGCGGACTTCGAGCATCGTGGGATTATGGCCCATTGGGTGTTGAGTTAAAAAATAATGTTAAGCGCCAATGGTGGAAATCTATGGTCATGGGGCGAGAAGATGTTGTTGGTCTTGATTCATGCGTAATTTTATCTAAAGAGGTATGGGAGGCATCAGGTCATATTGCAACTTTTAGTGATCCATTAACAGAGTGCACGGCATGTCATAAGCGCTATCGCGCCGATCATTTAATGGAGGCTTACGAGGCTAAACACAAGAAGCCCGCGACATCATTGAGCGAAATTAACTGCCCAGCCTGTGGAAATAAAGGTCAGTTCACAGAGCCAAAGCAATTTAGTGGAATGTTAAAGACATATCTCGGGCCTGTTGAAGATGAATCAGGGCTGGCTTATCTGCGCCCTGAAACTGCCCAGGGAATCTTTATTAACTTTGATCAAGTAATGACCACATCTAGAAAGAAGCCACCATTTGGCATTGGACAGATTGGAAAATCTTTCCGTAATGAAATTACTCCAGGAAACTTTATTTTTCGTACGCGCGAATTTGAGCAGATGGAGATGGAGTTCTTTGTTGTTCCTGGCAGTGATGAAGAGTGGCATCAATACTGGATCGATACACGTATGGCCTGGTATGTAGATTTAGGAATTAATCCTGATCGTCTGCGCCTCTTTGATCATCCGAAAGAGAAGTTGTCACATTATTCAAAGCGCACAGCCGATATCGAGTACAAGTTTGAGTTTGCAGGCACCGAATGGGGCGAGCTCGAAGGTATTGCTAATCGCACCGATTTTGATTTAAAGGCCCATTCGGTGGCCTCTGGAAAAGATCTCTCCTACTTTGATCAAGAAAAGGGGGAGCGTTGGACACCATTTGTTATCGAACCTGCAGCCGGTGTTGATCGCTGTGCGCTGACCTTCTTAATGGATGCCTTCACCGAAGATGAGGCGCCCAATAGCAAGGGCGAGATGGAAAAGCGTGCAGTGTTAAAACTTGATCATCGTTTAGCTCCGATTAAAGCGGCGCTCTTGCCGCTTTCTCGTAATGCAGATCTTTCACCTAAGGCACGCGATCTTGCAGCGCAGTTGCGCAAGAACTGGAGTATCGACTTTGATGATGCCGGTGCAATTGGTCGCCGCTACCGTCGTCAAGATGAGATTGGTACTCCATACTGCATCACTATCGACTTTGAAACACTTGAAGATAATGCCGTCACAATTCGCGATCGCGACACCATGGCACAAGAGCGCATCGGCATTGACAATGTCGATGCCTGGCTAGCACCACGCTTACTAGGTTGCTAAAGCCACTCCTACTTCCACTAGCAAGCGGTGATCATTTTATCGATCCACCGGTTGTTCTCGCACCCATGGCTGGAATAACTAATGCACCTTTTCGCACGCTCTGTCGCGAACAAGGGGCGGGTTTATTCGTATCTGAAATGGTCACAGCACGCGCATTAATCGAACGCCGTCCCGAAACTATGCGCATGATTGTGCCGGGTAAAGATGAGTGGCCAAGATCGGTACAGCTCTATAGCGTTGATCCAACAACTATGCGTGCAGCCGTAACAATGCTTGGAAGAGAAAACTTAGTCGATCACATCGATATGAACTTTGGTTGTCCTGTACCAAAAGTTACGCGCAAAGGTGGGGGAGCGGCCCTTCCTTACAAACGAAAGCTATTTTCAAATATCGTCCAGGCAGCCGTAGAGGCTGCAAAGCCATTTGGTATCCCGGTCACAGTAAAAATGCGCATTGGAATCGATAGTGATCACCATACATATTTAGAGGCTGCGCAATCTGCTGCAGATTTAGGTGTTGCCTGGGTTGCATTACATGCTCGCACAGCAGCACAGATGTATGAAGGTAAATCTGATTGGTCGGCAATCACCCGCCTTGTCGAGCATTTAAAGCCCAGCGGGGTACCGGTTTTAGGCAATGGCGATATCTGGTCGGGGAGCGATGCTCTCAATATGGTTGCTGAAACTGGTTGCGCAGGTGTAGTTGTTGGCCGTGGGTGTTTGGGGCGACCATGGTTATTTGCCGATTTAGTTTCTGCTTTGCAAGGAGTCAATAAAGAGTTAACACCCACACTGCATCAGGTGCGTGAAGTGATGTTTCGTCATGCTCACTTAATCGTTGAATATCTAGAGTCAGAGGATCGTGGGATGCGCGATATGCGCAAACATATGGCTTGGTACTTAAAGGGTTTTAGTGTGCCCCGCGAAATACGCCATGACCTAGGGATGGTCTCTTCATTACTTGAAATGCGTGGGCTTCTAGACAAGTTAGAGGATCAGCCCTATCCAGTTGAAGTCGGCGATAAGCCACGTGGACGTACTAGTCATGGCCGCCCACCGACTTTGCCCGATGGTTGGCTCGATGATCCAGATGAACTTGTTCATGTCGAACTCGAAGATGCTTTTTCGGGGGGATAAATGTTTTTATTTCGTTGGATCCGCCGCACGCTAACATTAATTATTATCGTTGCTTTAATTGCTCCAGGTTATGCCGTGTCAAAAGTATGGCGAGCCGCAAATAATCCCATTGTGCGCAGCGCCGATGTCATTGTGGTTTTAGGTGCAGCTCAGCTAGATGGGCGCCCAGGGGAGGCCCTTGAAGCGCGTTTAATTGAAGCTAAGCGGATCTTTGATTTAGGTTTAGCTCCATCCATAATCACTGTTGGGGCAGGCGCACCAGGTGATCGCACAACAGAGGCGGCATCGGGCAAGGCATGGCTACGTTCACGCGGTGTGCCAGCAAAGAAAGTAACTGCTATTGAAGAAGGCCGCGATACGTTAGTAAGTACAAAGGCTTATGCGGCATTAATGAAAAAGCGAATGGTCAGCGATGTCATTATCGTGACCGATCCATTTCACTGCAAACGCGCGATGACAATGGCAAATGATCAAGGTGTCGTAAGTACGTGTTCACCTGTACAAACTGGCCCCAACATAATTTCGCAATCAGGCTATAAATATTTACTGCGCGAGGCCGGGGCTTACTTGGTCTATATAAGCGTTGGCCGGCGTGGCATTCAGGTCAGTGATCATTTACCTGGCGCAGATATCCTCACTAAGGTTGTGCCGTGAGCTATAGCGAACACGATAACGAGCGATTCTTAGATGAGCCAGCAAAACGACCAGGGCGTACTGAGTTCATGCGCGATCGTGCTCGGGTTATTCACTCTGCCGCTCTTCGTCGCTTAGCTGCTAAGACCCAAGTTGCAGTGCCGTGGGAGAATGATTTTCAGCGCACACGCCTATCTCACTCACTTGAGTGCGCACAGATTGGGCGTGAACTTGGGGAATCACTGGGCGCAGATCCTGATTTACAGGACACAGCATGCCTAGCGCATGATTTAGGCCATCCACCATTTGGTCATAATGGGGAAGAGGCACTTGCGCAGATTGCAAAAGATTGCGGTGGCTTTGAGGGAAATGCACAGAGCTTTAGATTATTAGTACGCCTTGAGGCCAAGACCGTTGATGGACAGGGAAATAGCATTGGTCTTAACTTAACCCGAGCATCCTTAGATGGTGCGACAAAGTATCCATGGCCACGCTCGCAAAACCCGCGCAAATTCGGTGTCTATGATGATGATGTAGAGAGCTTTAATTGGATGCGCTCGGGCGCACCAGTTGATAAGAAGTGTATTGAAGCACAGATTATGGATTGGTCCGATGACTGCGCCTACTCTGTCCATGATTTAGAGGATGCGATATTTGTCAATCAAATCTCAGTTAAGAACTTTGAAAAAGATTTAGCTGATATCTATCATGTCATGCGAAATGATTATGGTAGCGATGCAACCGAGCAAGAGGCTATCGATGCACATGCACGTTTGGCTGGGCTCTCGGCCTGGCCACATTATTACGATGGCACACTTCGCTCACTTGCTAGGTTAAAGGATTCCACCTCTCAGTTAATCGGACGCTTTGTCTTAGCTGCCGAAGTTCAAACCCGTAAAGTGCATGGTGATGGCCCACTCTCACGCTATAGCGCCGATCTAGAGATTCCACGCGATCAAGTCATCGAAGTCGATTTTCTCAAAGCTATTGCTGGACACTATTTAATCAACGCTGCGCACTCACAGGAGCGCTATGCAAAGCAGCAGGTAATCATTAGCGAGCTCGTGGAGATGCTCATGGCGTGTGCCCCACGTGAGCTCGATTCAATATTTATTAAGGCCTGGAATGAAGCCGCCGATGAGAGTGGGCGAATGCGGGTAATAATCGATCAAGTCGCCGCTCTGACAGATCCTGGCGCCTATGTCCTACATACACGTCTACTGGCTAATCACTAAAGTGAGCATATGAGCGGGCGTATACGAGATGAGGATGTTGCCTA
>WLNU01000047.1 GCA_009699645.1 Actinomycetota bacterium
CACCTGGAATCTCTTGATAACTCAAAACTGCGCCCGATGTCGTAATTACACCCTCGGTAACTATCGCGCTCTTGCGATTCCACATAGTCACGCGCGCACTGCGCTCTAATGCCTCTGACGATGCAAGCTCGGCCTTTGTCGCCTCCTGCAGCTGCAGCATTGCAAATATGTGATGCGGCCCAAGATTCCAGGCCTTACGGGCATGGGCAACGATTAACTCTTGCTCTGCATGGCTTAATGGATCAAGTGGATGCAAAAACATAGACAATCTCAACCCTTTCAAATGGACTCTTCAGATAGTAGAGCACAAGTATACGGCTCATGTCATAGGCTCTCCATATGGTTCGAATAGCAGTGTGCCAATTAAGACTAGATATTGAAAATCCCGCTATGTGTTGTGAGGCTGCAACAGATGCGCTAAGGAGTGCAATAGATGGTGGGGCTCATATTATCGTTCTTCCAGAACTGAGTAATTCGGGTTATAACTTCGCATCCAAAGAAGAAGTTGCGGAGCGATCTGTTCGATTAAATAGCTCCTTAATAGCGGATTGGAAAATGATTGCAAAAGAGAGCGACGTTGTAATAATTGCAGGGCTTGCCATTGACGATGAAAATGAACTATGGAATGGATCGGTTGTCATAGATAAAAATGGACTACTAGGTTGGTATGCCAAAGTTCATCTCTTTGGGGATGAACCAAAATACTTCAAAGCCGGCAGTAAACAACCTCTAGTTGTTAATACACACTATGGCCGAATAGCAACGATGGTGTGTTATGACATCGAATTCACTGAATGGGTGCGATTAACCATGTTACAAGGCGCACAGATTCTTGCGCTGCCGACTAATTGGCCTGAGCTAGGTCAAGTCATTCCTGCGACACCCTTAGAAGTAGTGCGGGTACAAGCAGCAGCATCACAAAATAAGATTGTGGTTGCAGCGGCCGATAGATGTGGAGATGAAAGGGGTTTAAGTTGGGTGGGCGCAAGTGTCATTACTGACTTCGACGGATTGATCAAAACCATGGCCGATATCGCCATACAGGATGCTACACAGATTCTCTATGCCGATATTGAACTGCCCACCGACACTGCTATTACTGAAAAGAATGATATTCGCAAAGATCGTCGACCTGACCTTTATTCTGGTCTACTTAATCCTTAGTTTTAGGCAAATCTAATAGATTTCACAGAAAGAAATGGGGCCAATCCGGTGAGTAAAGTTCTTTATCACAATGCAAAATTCTGGCCAGGAACTGCGAGGGGCAAAATATTTGATGCTCTGCTCGTTGATGGTCACCGCATTAGCGCCACAGGAGCAAATGCTTTAAATGCCCCCCATGACTCTGAAGTTGATCTGAATGGAGCATTTGTAACTCCATCCTTTGGTGATGGTCATGCCCATCCATTATTTGGTGGTCGCCAATCATTTGGTCCTCAGATTACTGGCCTTGAAACTCTCAAGGAGATTGTTCAAGAAGTTGCACGCTTTGCTGCAGCACATAAGGATTTAGAGTGGATTATCGGTGGCACATATGATCCGGCAATCGATCCTGATGGAAATTTTGATGCTCATTGGTTAGATGATGTTGTGTCAGACCGGCCTGTAGTTTTAAATGGTATGGATTACCACACAATCTGGGTCAACTCAGAGGCGTTACGACGCTGTGGCATCGATGCTGATGCGCCAGATTTAGAGATTGGAACAATAGTTCGACGCCCTGATGGCACTCCTATGGGAACTCTGCGTGAATGGGATGCAGTGAATTTAGTCATGTCGAAGGCGCCACTGCCGAGCATGGATAGAGAGATTGCATCCCTCGAATACTCTTCTAAGCGCTATGCCAGTCATGGAATTACTTGGTGGCAAGATGCTTGGGTGGATCCAGGAATGGCCGAGGCCTATTTGGCCGCCGAAGCCGCGGGAGTAATTAAGCAGGGTGTTAACTTAGCTTTTCGCGCTGACCCGCGTTCGTGGGAAAAAGACTTACCTTACTTTCTAAAGATGCGAGCAGATATTGAAAATTCACCAACTAATAAAAATATTACTGCTCGCACTATTAAGTTCTTTGCCGATGGCGTGATTGAGGGTGGTACAGCGGCGTTGCTTGAGCCTTACGCAAATGATCCTTGTTCACATGGCATGCCAGTCTGGCAATGGAAGGAGCTAACAAGGGCTATTTGCACGATGGATAAGGCTGGTTTTCAAGTTCATATTCACGCAATCGGTGATGCAGGAATTAGAGCATCCCTTGATGCAATTGAAAATGCAATCAAAGAAAATCCCTTATGGGATAGGCGACCAACAATTGTGCATGTGCAACTACTTGACCCCGCAGATCTACCTAGGTTTGCACAGCTTGGCGTGATTGCAAACTTCGGTCCACTGTGGACGCGTCAAGACCCTATGCAAGCTATATCAAGTGCACCCCGCATCGGGCCAGAGCGTACAGATCGGCAATACCAATTGCGCACACTCTTAGATGATGGAGTTCGAATCGCCTTCGGTAGCGATTGGCCAGTGACAAGTGAAATCCCACTAGAAGGAATCGCTGTGCCAGTCCACCGCCAGACCCCCGACCGTTTGCCAGTTGGAGGTTGGATGCCCCATGAGGCCATAACGATTCAAGAGGCTTTCCAGTCCTACACCTCGGAGGTCGCACACCAAGCCTATGCCGATCAATTGTGGGGCAAACTCGAGGTTGGCTTTAATGCTGACTTCATTGTTTTAGATAAAAATCCATTTGAAATCGATCCCCATGATGTGCCAGCTATCACTGTGATGAAGACAGTTAGAAATGGAGAGACCATCTACTCACAATAGAGTAGATGGTCTCTTACCTTTAACTTTTAGTGAATTGCTAAATTACCTTCAGCCTTTGCCATTTCGGCCTCTTTCTTTAAATCAATACCGCGTGCAAGAATTAAATATGCAATTGCACTAACCGGTAACCCAACAAAGAGTGAGTAATCAACGCTACCTAAACTCTTTGCGATAGGTCCGACGTACGGTGTTGTAACAAAGAATGGGATCATAGTTGCGAAGCCTAAAGCGTAAGCAGCATTCCCGCGCCAGCCCCATCTTCCATAGATTCCATCCTTTTTAAAGATTTCACCGATGACATAGACACCTTTGCGAACTAGGAAGTAGTCAACTAAGTTGACGGCAGTCCAAGGAGTGAATAGATATGCCAAGAAAACCAAGGCATTTCCATAGAAAGTATTGAAGCGCGCTTCTCCTACGAATTGGGCAATTCCCCATACAGATACACCCATAATGAGAAGGGCGACTAAACGAAGATTCTTCGTTGGATTAACTTTCTTGAAGGAATCCATCATTGAAATCAAAGTGAGTGATCCACCATAAGCATTAATGGACATTACAATCAAAAGACCGAGAAGCAAAACAATCAAAAGAATGGTTCCGAAACCACTAAAGATGGAGTCGCCAACTGCTTTGAATGCCTCTACTGGTGTCAGCTTTCCATCAGGACCAGATGCAACAGCACCAAGACCAAACACCCACACACCAGATAGCCCACTTGAAAGATAGGTCATCCAAAATGTCGAGCGCACTCCAACATTGCCCGGCAAATATCGTGAGTAGTCAGATACATAAGGTGCCCAGCCAAGTTGGAATCCAGCGATAATTACGAAGGCGGTCATAAATGGAGCAAGTTTGAAGTCAGTTAAATCAAAGGCACCTGCCGGTAGTTTTCCGCGAACAAGTACGCCAATTGTCATTGCACCTAGTGCGATAATTGAAGGCCAAAAGAGCAGTTTATTCACGAAGTGAATCTGACTGTAGCCATAAATTGCTATGAGAGTTGCTACTGCGGCGGCGATAAAAAAGCCAAGCTCTGAAGGGATTTTAAAGATCTGATGCATCGCAGCACCCGATAAAATCGCATCAGAAGTGTTATAGGCAATGTAATTGGCAAGGGCGAAAACCCAGACTGTCAGCGCCGCACCAATATAACCAAACTGTGCTCGGGATTGAACAAGTTGCGGTAAGCCAAGCTGTGGCCCTTGAGCTGAGTGAAAGGCCATAAAAAATGTTCCAAAAAGAGAACCAAGTACAACGGCAATAACTGTCCAAATTAAGTTAGAGCCTAATGAAAGAGCAACAACGCCAGTTGCCATAGCAGTTAAATTGACATTGCCAACAAACCAAACATTTCCAAGATCACGGGTCTTTCCAAAACGTTCTGAATGCGGAACCCAGTCAACACTTCGTGTCTCTACTTCTGAATGTCCGAGAGCTTTCTCCGTTGAACTCATGCATGCTCCTTTTAAAGTCCCCCGGAATTTCCGGGATTTAACTAAAAGGATAAGGTGCAGAGTGGGTAAAACCAAGGGTTCTCGTGGGTTTTTCAGGCCTTCTTTGGGTTAATTGCAGAAATTAATTCATACATCACGTGCGATGCGGCAATGCCCGTGATTTGGGCATGATCATAGGCTGGAGCAACTTCGACAATATCGGCGCCAATAATGTTCATCCCCGCAGTTGCCCTAACGACTGACAGTAATTCACGGCTAGTAATTCCACCGGCCTCAGGTGTTCCAGTCCCTGGTGCATGCGCAGGGTCGAGAACATCTATATCAATACTTATATAGACCGGACGTTTACCAACGCGGTTTTGCATTTTCTTTATCGCCTCGGCTACACCTAAATCTTGAAATTCAATGGATGAGAATATTTGGAAACCAATGGCTTTGTCATCGGTAAGGTCTTTAGCTGCATATAACGGTCCACGAATACCTATATGCATACAACCCTCAGGATCAAGTAAGCCCTCTTCAGATGCGCGTCTAAAAGTTGTGCCATGTGTGTAATCAGCACCAAAGTATGAGTCCCAAGTATCTAAATGTGCATCAAAATGCACAACACTGATTTGACCATGCTTTGCGTGAAGTGATCTTAAGATTGGCAAAGTGATTGTGTGATCCCCACCGATAGTGACAATACTTTTCACCTGCTCGGATAATTGATCATAGCTTTTCGTAATACTAGAAATGGCTTCTTCAATATCAAAAGGGTTCACAGCAAAATCTCCAGCATCTACAACCTGTTGGGTTGCAAAGGGCGAGGTTCCAGTTGCTGGGTTATAGGGTCGAAGTAATCGTGAAGCCTCTCGCACGTGACTAGGGCCAAAGCGAGCACCCGGTCGATAACTCACACCACTATCAAAAGGCACGCCTACAATTGCAACATCGGCATTTTCTACTTCGTGAAGTTGTGGCAATAGTGCAAAAGTCGCTACCCCTCCATAGCGTGGCATCTTTGTTGCATCTACTTGGCCAATGTTCTTTCCAGTGATAACACGTGGCAGATTTTCCTGGGTCATTTAGCAGATTCTATGCTCGGCAGATAATGTTTAGCAACGCCATTTCGCGCAAAGGCAAGCAAAGTTAAGCCGAACTCGCTGGCTAAATCAATGGCAAGAGATGTAGGGGCACTAACTCCAACAATTGCAGAGATTCCAGCGCAGATAGATTTCTGAACAAGTTCATATCCGATGCGTCCTGATACAACTAATGTCCAATCATGTAATGGAATTGCGCCATCCATAAGAGCTGTACCAATTACTTTATCCACGGCGTTATGGCGGCCAACATCTTCGCGCACCCAGATTGGCTCGCCTTTAGGATTTACTAAAAGGGCGGCGTGTAGACCACCAGTTTTTTCAAAGATGCGCTGGCGACCTTCGAGGAGTGATGCCATATGGGCAAGTTCTTGGTTGTTATGAGTTGTTGGCGACACTGTGTTAATACCTCGTTTGTGCAAGTCACTTATGTTGGTAGATCCGCAGACGCCACAGGCCGATGTAATCGTAAAGCGCCGCTCTAGGATTCTTACCGATTCTTGTGAACTCTCTGCAACGTGTGCGATAACGACATTGGCACGTTGGCGGGGTGAGAGTGTTTTATCGCCACAAACGATAACGCTTAATAACTCACTGGCATCCTTTAAAAATCCTTCACCCCATAAGAAACCAGCAGCGAGCTCTAAATCATTTCCAGGTGTGCGCATTGTGATACCGAGTTGTTCTTCAGTGCTGCCACGCTTAATACGAATTTCTAGTGGCTCTTCAACAACGACTGAGTCTGAACTTACTGTGGATGAATCACTTTTTTGAACCTTGACTTTGGCAATTGCCGATGGTGCTATCTCATCACTTGACATGGCGGTAGAACTCTAAGTTCTCAGCTGGAAGCGGCGCCTTACCTAAAATTAAATCGGCAGCTTTTTCAGCCACCATCATGACGGGTGCGTAGATATTTCCATTAGTGACATAGGGAAATACCGATGCATCGCAGACACGTAAGCCTTGCACGCCATGGACCTTCATTGTTGTTGGATCAACGACTGACATCGCATCAGTGCCCATCTTGGCCGTACACGATGGGTGCAGCGCGGTTTCAGCATCTTTTCGCACCCACTCAAGAATCTCGGCATCGGTTGTGACTGCAGAGCCAGGTGATGACTCCCCCGCGTTGTAATCACTCATAGCTGGCTGAGTCAAGATATGTCGCGCAACTTTGACCGCTTCCACCCATTCGCGTCGATCTTCATCAGTTGATAAGTAATTAAACTGCATGGCGGGTTTTTCAAAGGGATCGCTACTTTTAATCTTTAGCCAGCCACGAGAATCAGAGTACATAGGGCCCACGTGTACTTGATAGCCATGGCCACGAGTGTCCCCCGTGCCGTCATAGCGAATGGCAAGTGGTAAGAAGTGAAACATTAAATTTGGATATGCAACATCATTATTGCTGCGAGTGAAGCCACCGGCCTCAAACTGATTTGTAGCACCTGGGCCTTTGCGAAAGAATAACCATGCCGCCCCAATAAATGGACGGCGCCAGAACTGTGTAATGGGCTGTTGTGTTACAGGTAGCTTGCACTTGTATTGAACATAGACCTCAAGATGATCTTGTAAGTTGGCACCAACTCCTGGTAGGTGGTGCACCATCTTTATACCTAGTGGCGTTAAATCCTTTTCATTGCCAACACCTGATAGCTGCAAGATCTGGGGAGTATTGATGGCTCCCCCACACAAAATGACCTCGCGCGATGTAAAGGTGTATTTCTTACCCTTAATCATTACTTCTACACCAGTGGCAGTTGTGCCCTCAAATAAAACCTTAGTGACATGTGCGCGCAACTTAATGGTCAAGTTGACGCGCTTCATGACGGGATAGAGATAGGCACGCGCTGCACTTAAGCGGCGTCCCCGGTAAACATTTCGATCGAAGGCGGCAAAGCCCTCTTGGCGATAGCCATTGACATCATCGGTGCGTGGATATCCAGCCTGCTCAGTTGCTTTAAAGAAGGCGGCAAAGAGTGGACCCTTAACTGGTCCGCGCTCTAATTTGAGGGGACCACTGTTACCGCGAAAAGTATTGCTTTGATCGGCTAAAGCGTTCTCCATCTTTTTAAAGTATGGAAGGCAGTGTGCATAATCCCAACTGCTCATTCCCGCATCCTTGGACCAGCGCTCATAATCTAGAGGATTGCCCCGCTGCCAAATCTGTCCGTTGATCGATGATGAGCCACCCAAAACTTTTCCGCGCGCATGATAAATGCGGCGGTTATTCATGTGGGGCTCGGGCTCGGATTCATACATCCAGTCGTAGAACTTGCTGCCGATTGGAAAGGCTAAGGCTGCGGGCATATGAATAAAGACATCCCATTTGTAATCACGTCGACCGGCCTCTAGAACAAGAACATTATTCTTTGGATCTTCACTTAAGCGATTAGCTAGTGCGCTACCGGCCGATCCGCCGCCGACGATGATGTAGTCATACTGCGCACTCATACGGCCCACTCTACTAAAAAAACAACGCCCTTACTTAGTGAATTCTCACCAAGTAAGGGCGTCGCCTTTACTTTTGTCTTACTTGCCTAGCCATGTCTTCACGATATCGGCGTGAGCATCGATCCACTTCTGTGCTGCTTCTGCTGCAGTCATTCCGCCTTCAAGGTCTGCGGCGACTCCATTTTGATCATCATTAGTCCACTTGAAGTTCTTAACCAAAGTAGTAAATGGATCATTTGCATCATTTAACTTCTTGGAGATCAACTTAATGAGTGGTGATGATGGATA
>WLNU01000048.1 GCA_009699645.1 Actinomycetota bacterium
GAGGTAGCTCATTTAATGCTAAATGAATCATCATGGTTCCAAGCCCTGGTCTAAAATTCTTCAATTGATTAATCTCAGCGTTTATGGCCGGCTCGAGCTTGCCATCACTTGGTAGTAATGCAGGCATGAGCGCAGGGTTTACATTTGCGATGATTGATTGCGCCTTGATGATTTCGCCACTTGCAGTTTTAATACCAACTGCCTTGCCGTTCTCGATGATTATTTCCTTAACGCTGGTATCTGCACGAAGCTCTCCACCGTTGCTTTTAATGAGGCCACAAAGGGCATCCACTAGAACTTTGGCACCACCCTTACCTAAAACCATTCCGAACTCTTGTCCACCAATAGATTCTAAGAAAGAAAAAAGTGCACCACCAGAAATATCTGGACCGTAATCCAAATGCATTCCCCATGTTGCCGCAAGAGCTTTAATTTCAGGACTGCTGAAATGCTCATCAGTAAATGCCCGACTAGATTGCAGCAGCATTCTAATTAATTCAAGAAGCTCTGAAACCCCTAATACTCGCCAGGCCTTGAAAAGAATTTTCACTGCAGCAATTGAAGGAAGTTCAGTGCCAAGGAGTGGGAATAAGTGGGGAGCCAGAACTCCTAGCTTTACAGTGAGCGCCTTCCAAGCCTCAACATCTTGCGGAGCAATCTTTCTAATGTTGTTCTGGGTCTGCTCGCGATCCATCACAACGCCGACCATTTTCCCATCGGGAAAAACTGAGCAATATGGCTTACCAGATGGAACAAATTCAAGACCGTGCTGTATTAATTGATCTTTAAGAGCTGCCATAACTCCACCACCAGCAAATAGGCTTAAATTTGTGGCAAATAGATCATGATGAAAACCGGGCAGAGTTACCTCTTCAGTTCGGATAGCACCACCAAAGGCGCTGGCCTGTTCTAGTACTAGAACTTTTTTTCCCTTTGAGCTCAAAAGTGCGGCGGCCGAGAGACCGTTAATTCCGGAGCCAATAATTAATACATCAAGCATTGGGGAATCATGCCATGATGGTAAATAATAACCAATAGACGTAACCGATTGTTTGGCATTAGATTAACCAAGTTGCTTATTGGCCAGGGTACTAAATTGGGAGGATTACTGATGGAGCGCAATGATGTGATCATTGTTGGAAGTGGAATCAATTCACTAGTTGCTGGAGCTCTTTTGAGTCGGGCTGGTTGGAAAGTATTGATCTGTGAGAGAAATGAATCAGCTGGTGGAGCCATAGCAACATCAACAACGGCTACGCTTCCAGGCTTTACCCACGAACTACTCTCGAGCTGGCATCCATTATTTGTTGGAGGTCCGGCATATGCCGAGCTCAAGGATGATTTAGAGGCCCGAGGTTTAGTCTATGCAAATACAACAATGCCAACAGGGGTTGTGTGCAGTGATGGAAGCGCTGTGCTTTCAACTGACATGGCAGCGACATCGGCTGAGTTTGAGCGATTAGGTGATGGCGCGGCATGGAATGCGATGCTTGGAGAGTTCACTAAGAAAATAGATTTAGCCTTTGGATTATTAGGTGCAGATCTTTGGCGCGCAAACTCACTGAAATTATTGCGCACCGCCCGTAAACGCTTTGGCAATCGTGGTTTAGTTGCAACTGGTGCAGAGCTTCTAGAGCCTGCTGCGCCATGGTTGGATAGAACTTTTACATCACCTGTGAGTAAATCACTGCTTGCCCCGTGGGCCCTTCATAATGGCTTAGGTCCAGATGATGCTAGTAGCGGATTTATTACAAAAGTTATTTCGGCCGCCGTTGCCTTTGGTGGAATGCCGGTACCTATCGGTGGCGGAATTAAATTAGTTGAAGCGTTAATGGCGATAATTACCGACAATGGTGGTCAGTTAATTACCGGAGCCGATGTGAAAAAGATTTTAGTTACTAATGGAAAAGCAATGGGTGTCAAACTCTCTGATGGCCGAGAGCTCTTTGCTAAAAAGGCTGTTCTTGCCTCCACAACACCACAAGCCTTGTATCAAGGCCTATTAGGTAGTGAAGGGGTAGCTGAGGAGGTTAGAAAATCAGCTGAGGCATTTCGTTATGGGCGTGCAGCGATTCAAATTCACTTGGCTCTCTCTGAGCCACCGAAATGGAAAAACGATGCTCGATTAGCAGATGTGGCAATAGTTCACGTGCTCGATGGCATGAACTCATTATCAGAGTCAGTTAATGCATCAAATCGTGGCTACCTACCAAAGCGACCCACAATTGTCGTTGGGCAGCCAACAACAATGGATAAGTCGCGCGCCCCAGAAGGTCAATCGATTCTATGGATTCAACTTCAAGAGAATCCTCGAATAATCATGGGGGATTTAGCTGGAGAAATTGATCCAGGCGATGGCAGTTGGAATCAAATGAGATTGGATGCTTATGCCGATCGAGTTCTTGCACAGCTAGGAGAACAAATTTCAAACTTGCACTCGGCCACGCTAGCCAAAGTTGTATTAGGGCCGGTTCAAATCGAGGCAATGAATACAAATCTTGTAGGCGGAGATCCATATTCGGGTGATTGCCGCATCGATCAATATGCAGTGTGGCGCCCACTTTCTAATGCCGCTGGACACCGCACACCCATTAAAGACTTATGGCACATAGGGGCTTCAACTCACCCTGGCCCAGGCCTTGGAGGAGGCTCGGGATACTTGGTTGCAAAGCGATTGCTCAGTAAGAAGTTCTACCAAAAATAACTCTAATTCTTAAAAAAGAAGGGCCGATCGAGAAATCTCGACCGGCCCTTCTTTTTGAAAGCTTACTTAGAAACTAATGCCAAGACTCGGCACGGACTTCCTGAGCCACCAACGATCTTAAGAGGCGCAGCGATAACGATTGCACCTTGTGCCGGCAACTTATCGAGATTGCGAAGTTGTGTTAAGCCGTACTTGTTATTTCCCATCAACATATTGTGGCAAGGAAATGGAACACTCATTCCAAATGCTCCACCAGCATCGATACCAACGGTTTCGACACCTAGACCGAGAATGTCGCGCTTAGTACCGAGGTACTCAGCACACTCTGGAGGAAGACCTGGAGTATGAGGACCATTCTCATCGGCATTTGCAAATGCAACTGGGTCATCACCAAACTTTGACCAACCAGTGCGAAAGAGAACCCATGCACCCTTTGGAATCGCGCCATGCGCTTTTTCCCAGGCTTCAATATGTGAGACCTCAAGAAGGAAATCTGGATTAGCTGCAGCCTCTTTTACAAAGTCGAGAACTACGGCTGGCCCAATCAGGCGACCAGGTGGAACCTGTGAAACATCATCAAGATCTTTTCCAGTCACCCAGTGGTTAGGAGCATCAAAGTGGGTTCCAGTGTGCTCACCCGTGTGAAAATTATTCCAGTACCAAGCCGGACCTTTTTCATCGTAATTTGAGATTTGTTCCAATTTAAATTTTGCAGTCTGACCAAACTCAGGTGGAAGAGTAAGGATCGGTGTCTCCGAATGCAGTGGAGAGGTTAAATCAATTACCTGGACTGCCCCAGATGCGAGCTCTTGTGCAAGAGCCGATAAGTTGGCCATTTATTTCTCCTTATTAGTGGTCGTCGTAAACACTACGTTATTGAGCATCTGGGCGAGGTTAGCGCGCTTTTGGGTTAGCGACTAGTCCCCTCGGGATCTGACGGCCGTCAGAATCGTGTGGACACCATGCAAGGCAACTGGCACAATAATTCAACGTGAGGCCCTTTCTGGGCCCTTATGCCTTTATGGATGGAGAGCCATGGCCGAGCGCTCGTTTGCCGCCGAAGTTAAAAAACTTCGAGTTGGCGACGGTGAAGAATTTCTTGGTGAAGGAATTCTCGCTGTAACGAAGGCGCTCTTGCAATCAGGTGTGGCCTACGTTGGTGGATACCAAGGCGCGCCCATCTCTCACCTCATGGATGTGCTGGGCGATGCCAAAGAGATTCTGGATGAACTTGGAGTCCACTTTGAAAATAGCGCATCTGAGGCGACAGCAGCGGCATCGCTAGCGGCATCCGTTCACTATCCATTGCGCGGTGCGATAACTTTTAAATCAACTGTGGGCACAAATGTTGCATCCGATGCCCTTGCCAACCTTTCTTCGGGCGGCGTCACAGGTGGTGCACTCATTATTGTGGGCGAGGATTACGGCGAAGGCTCATCGATTATGCAAGAGCGCTCACACGCCTTTGCAATGAAATCTCAGATTTGGTTATTAGATCCACGACCAAATTTAACGGCCATTGTCGATGCAGTTGAAGATGGATTCCAACTCTCCGAGGCTTCAAATTCTCCAGTCATGCTTCAACTGCGACTTCGCTCTTGCCATTTACATGGACGCTTTATTGCTAAAGATAATGTTCGCTCGCCATTTACATTAAAAGAGGCGATGGAAAAACCACGCAGAGACACTAGCCGTATTGTTTTACCTCCAGCCAGTTTCTTGCATGAGCAAGAGAAATTAACGAAGCGCTGGCCCGCGGCGGTGAAATTCATCAAAGAGAATAAGCTCAATGAGGTCTTCTTCGATGGAACTCAAGATTTTGGAATCGTCATGCAAGGTGGTCTCTATAACACCGTCATCCGTGCGCTGCAGTTGCTTGGTTTATCCGATGTTTATGGAAACACAAATATTCCTCTTTATATTCTCAACGTTACCTATCCAATTATTGACGATGAGGTAATTGAGTTTGCAAAGAGCAAGAAGGCTATATTGCTAGTTGAAGAGGGCCAGCCTGATTACATCGAACAGAATATTCATGCAGTGCTGCGCCGAGGAGATATACCCACAAAGCTTCACGGCAAAGACTTCCTATTGCCGGCCGGTGAATACACACCAGCTGCAGTAGTCAAAGGAATTTTAGAGTTCTTAAAGAAGTACGGCCCAACACTTATTGATAATGAAAATCTGCCGGCTTTAGTTAGACCAGATGGTGAAAAACCTAATTCAATCTCGGCAGTGATTCCAGCAGAGGTAGTTCATGCCAGACCTCCATCATTTTGTACCGGTTGCCCAGAGCGACCAATATTCACAGCACTTAAATTGGCAGAGCGTGAAACTGGTAGTCACCACATCAGCGCCGATATCGGCTGCCACCTATTTTCAATCTTGCCACCATTTAATATCGGTGCAACAACAATGGGCTATGGCCTCGGCGCTGCAGGTGCATCAGCACTCAGCGATCCGACAAGTGATAAGCGAACAATAAGTTTTATGGGTGATGGCGGCTTTTGGCATAACGGACTTACAAGTGGCGTTGGTAACGCAGTCTTTAATGAGAGCGATGGCGTGATGATCGTCGTTGATAACGCCTACAGCGCAGCAACAGGTGGTCAGGATCTTCTCTCATCGACTGCAGAGAATATAAATCGCTCAACGAAGCACCCAATCGAAAATGCGGTCAGAGGCATCGGTGTGAAGTGGGTAAAGACCGTTCAAAATACCTATCGCGTGAGTGAGATGCGCGATTTAATGACGGAGGCCCTCACAGGTAAAACTCGTGGACCTAAAGTAATCATCGCTCAAAGTGAGTGCACACTCAATAAGCAGCGTCGAGTACGACCTGAAATTGCAGCCCGTATTAAAGCCGGTAAGCGCGTGGTTAAAGAGCGTTTTGGAATCGATCCAGATACCTGCACGGGTGATCACTCATGTATTCGTATTAACGGCTGTCCCTCATTAACCATTGCGCCTAACCCAGATCCGATGCGCAAAGATCCCGTTGCAACGATTCTGCACTCATGTGTGGGCTGCGGACTATGCGGTGAGGCGGCCCAAGCGGCAGTTTTGTGTCCATCCTTCTACCGTTCAGAGATTATTAGCAATCCAAATATCTGGGATAAAACCAAGCTCGGTATACGAAACATGATGATTGGCTTTTTACAAAATGGAATCGAACGTCGCTTAAAGGGCATCGATGCCTAAGGTTAAAGAGTTTACTAAAAACTCCAGACCAATCACTATGGCGATTTTAGCTATGGGCGGCGAAGGTGGCGGAGTGCTAGCTGACTGGGCCGTTGATATGGCCGAGCACTGCGGCTTTTTTGCTCAAACAACTTCGGTGCCAGGTGTCGCACAGCGCACAGGTACAACTGTTTATTATCTTGAATTCTTTCCAAAGCTAACCGGTGAGATGAAAGAGCCAGTCTTTAGCACAATGGCCGCCCCCGGTGAAGTCGATATCGTTGTTGCATCAGAGCTCATGGAGTCTGGACGTGCAGTACAGCGCGGCTTCATTTCAAAAGATAAAACCACCCTTATTACTTCAACCCACCGTGTCTATTCAATGGCTGAAAAAATGGCACTTGGAGATGGTCGAGTTGACTCCGATGTATTAATGGATTCATCACGAAATGCGGCAAAGGTATTTATCTCTGGCGACTTTGCAAAGGTTGCCGAAACTACAAAAAGTTTAATTTCAGCCGCCCTCTATGGGGCATTGGCTGGAAGTGGCGCACTTCCCTTTGAGAAAGATGATTTCATTGCCTCGATCGAGCGCGGTGGTGTTGGAGTTGCCAGCTCTATTAAAGCCTTTGAGAGCAGCTACGAGATTGCCACCCAATGCATCTCTCCAACACCTAAGAGCGTTAGCGTTGATATTTCAATTGGAGTAAAACCAAAAGAGGCCTCTACAGGAGCACAAAAGCTAAGCCCTGAAGAGGAGTTAGAGATTATCAATAACCCTAACGGCGCAGTCGGAGCTAGATTGCAAGGACTTGCCGGGCGTATTAAGTCGGAGTTCCCAGAGCCGGTAACAGTGATGTTAGTAAATGGTATTAAGCGTTGTGCCGACTATCAGGATGTGGCTTATGCAACTCAATATTTAAACCGACTTCTAAGCGTGCGAGATGCTGAAGCTAAGTTCGGCGATGGAACCTCCCGTGTGCTTTTAGAGGCGGCTCGATATACAGCGCTCTGGATGACCTATGAAGATACGATCCGAGTCGCCGATTTAAAGATTCGCAGAACTCGTTTTAATCGTGTTGGCGATGAAGCTCAAGTTCAGAATGATCAAATTTTGCAGATCCGTGAGTTCTTGCACCCTCGCTCTGAGGAGTTTGCAGATACTTTGCCGACTGCAGTAGGGCGCTGGCTACTACGAACTAAACCAGTGACTAATATTATTGAAAAACTAACTAAAAACGGAATAATTTTACAAACTACCTCAATACACGGCTACATCATGCTTTATTTCATCGCCCGCCTTAAGCCCATACGTCGACGTTCACTGCGTTTTAATTTAGAGCAAGAGCGTATGGATCAGTGGATTGTTTCAATGAACCGAGAGATTGAGAGCAATTACGCTTTGGCCTATGAAATCGCCGAGTGCGCTAATTTAATTAAAGGCTACGGTGACACCCATGCAAATGGTTGGCGCAATTTCTTACTTGTTATGGAGCAAGTGCAATCGTTGCGCAATGAGAGTGGAGTTGCGGGGCGAATTAGCGATCTCCGTAAAGCAGCTTTAGCCGATGAAGATGGCACAAAACTTCGCGCCATCTTGGCTTAATAAGTAGTGTACTTATCCTTCGAATGCGGCAGTGATTTGCTCGTAAGAGAGTGAACTCTTTGCAGTTGCCAACATCTGCTTTTCTCTCTCAATGTTTCGCTCGATTTGAACCTTTGCAGAGATGTACTGCTTAGGCCATGTGACATTCTTATAGCCAATCTTGGCCGCCTCTAAGAGTGTCCAGGCGGGGTTGACTAAGTGCATACGTGCTACTGCACATAAGTCGGCGCGACCAGCTGCGATGATTGTATTTACATTGTCGGCTTCAAAAATCGCACCAACTGCAATTGTCGCAATACCTGCCTCATTGCGGATTTGATCGGCAAATGGTGTCTGGAACATGCGACCAAAGACTGGCTTTTCTTTCTTAGTTACTTGACC
>WLNU01000049.1 GCA_009699645.1 Actinomycetota bacterium
ACCACTCGCAAAACGTTGCCAGATTTTCCAGGATTATGGAGCTCGCTTCTTACATGAGAGTGCGAATAGGCAAGCGATGAGTCCACGCGAATACGATGAGTCCGATGCACGGATAAGACCAGCTCGCAGCACTCGCCCGCGAAGTAAGGATCGCCCCAGCCATAGCGCGGCGATAAGTGCCTTAGTTACAACCGTTGATCGCGGCCGGCAGACCTGCATTACCGATGAGGGATTAGTAATTACCGCCATGCGTGCCCGCGAACTAGGACCAAAATCAGTTGTTGTTGGTGATCTCGTTTCCATAGTGGGAGATATCAGTGGGAGTGAAGGTAGTTTGGCGCGCATAGTCGCCGTCAATGATCGCCGAAACTCGCTCAGTAGAACCGTTGATGATGCAGCACAAGTAGAGCGGACTATCGTTGCAAATATCGATCAATTAGTAATCGTCGTCGCTGCGACAAACCCAGAGCCACGACGGGGTTTAATCGATCGCTTTTTAGTCTCTGCATTTACTGAAGGTATTGCTCCAAAGTTAGTCGTTACTAAAACCGAGCTCGGAGCCGTCCCAGATTTTATAGCCCAGTATTCAAAGTTAGATGTTGAGATTCTGCATACCGCGATTAAGAGTCAATCACGTGAAAAGGATTTAGAGGCCTTGCATATGATGCTTCAGGGCAAAATCTCAGTTTTAGTAGGCCACTCTGGAGTCGGAAAATCAACGCTCATTAATGCCTTAGTACCAGAGGCAGATCGCTTAACGGGAGATGTAAATGCATCAACTGGGCGCGGACGTCACACATCATCTAGTGCCATCGCACTCCCTTTAGTCGATAGTGATGGCTGGATTATTGATACACCGGGAATTCGCGCCTTTGGTTTATCTCATATAAATAACAATCGAATCGTGGATGCATTTACCGATTTATCGCAGGTCGCAGCAAACTGTCGCTCTAACTGCTCACACTCTGAGAGTTCATGTCTACTCGATGCCTGGGCCGCTCCCGGAGGGGTTTTAGATGCCGAGCGCAGTGCGCGCCTAGCCAGTCTTCGCTCTTTACTTGCCGTCAAGGATCAAGCCGTGCACGGCGTTGAGGATTAAGATTGCCGCATTATGAGCAATGATTCGGCGAGATATAAAGATGATTTAGCGCTGGCCCATGTACTGGCCGATCTCGCCGATTCAATCGCCTTGGAGAGATATCAAGCCTTGGATTTAGTAGTCACAACTAAGCCAGATAACACGCCTGTCACAGATGCCGATCGCGCCGTTGAAACGGCGATTCGTCAAGCACTTGCAAAGCATCGCCCCGATGATGGCCTATTAGGTGAAGAGTTCGGTAGCGATATTTCTGGTGCCAAGCGCTATTGGGTGATTGATCCAATCGATGGAACTAAGAATTTTATGCGTGGAGTACCAACATGGGCCTGTTTAATCGCACTTGTAGAGGTTGCAGCTGATTCAACACAAGAGGTAGTAGTTGGGATTGCAAGTGCGCCTGCCTTGTCCCGTCGTTGGTTTGCATCAAAGGGGGCAGGGGCCTTCGTAGTTTTTAATGGCGATACTAAAAAACTCTCAGTCTCGCGTGTGGCATCTCTCACTGATGCATCAATTGCATACTCTGATTTCATTGGCTTTGGTGATCGACTTGAAGCATTTCAGAAGATGCTCTCTCATGCATGGCGCACACGTGGCATAGGGGATTTCTGGTCGCATATGCTGGTGGCAGAGGGCGCAGTTGATGTAGCAGTCGAACCAACTCTTGCAGTGTGGGATATGGCAGCTCTCGACATTATTGTGCGTGAAGCCGGTGGAAGATTTACGAATGTAACTGGGAAAGCAGGGCCATTTGGCGGCAGTGGAGTCTCAACTAATGGGCTTGTGCATGATGCGGTAATAAATGGAATAAATCCGAGTAAATAAGCGCTATACCTAATGAAACGATTTCAGAGAGCCTGGTAGAGAGAAGTGAGACGATGAGCACAGTATTAGAGCCAACAACGCTCTCAATCGAGGGCATGACCTGTTCATCGTGTGTGAATACCGTTGAGAAGGCTTTAAACTCTGTTGCTGGCGTGAGTGCAACGATTAACTTTGCAACAGAGACGGCTCATATTCTGGCCCCGGCCGATATGGATGTTAAAGAGCTCATCAAATACGTTGAAAAGGCGGGTTACAAGGCTGCGCTACTGCAGGCTGGTCAATCGGTGACGCTTCACAATAAGAAATCTGCCCGTGCCCTTTTCTTTGCAGCAATCTTTGCCATTCCTGCAGTAACTATCTCGATGGTTATGAGTTGGCACCACCAGATAGATATGTGGATACATCAAAGCCTTGATTATTTTGCGATACCGCATCCACTGTATTCGCCCACTGCTTGGCTCGTTATTGGATTGAGTGCGCCCGTTGTTTTGTTAGTTGCCTGGCCTATTCACCGTGCAGCTCTGCGCAATCTAAAGCATCCAACGATGGATAACTTGATCTCACTTGGCTCACTTGCAGCATTCGCATGGTCCATCTATGCCAATGCAACGGGTGCAGGGGATGTCTATACAGAAGTTGCTGCAGGAGTAATCTTCTTTATAATTCTTGGCCGCTTTTTAGAAACGCGTGCAAAGTCACCTGCAGGTGCGGCGTTAACTTCACTCCTTGCCTTAGGTAGTAAAGAGGTAACAATCGTACGTGGGGGATTCCCACTGATTGTTCCGATTGAACAGTTGCAGATAGGTGATGAGTTTGAAGTACTACCAGGTGCTCGCATCGCAACCGATGGCATCGTTGTTAAGGGCGAAAGCGCCGTTGATAACTCAATGCTGACTGGCGAATCAAAGCCGATTGATGTTCGCCCAGGCTCACTAGTTATCGGAGCATCTCTAAATCACAACGGGCGATTAATTGTTCGTGCAACGAGAATTGGTAGCGATACTGAACTCGCCCGCATCACTGCCATGGTTATAAGTGCGCAGGGCACAAAGGCACCGATTCAACGCCTTGCCGATCGCATTAGCGCCGTCTTTGTCCCCATCGTTACCCTCATTTCAATCGCAACATTTCTTGGTTGGTACTACACCGATCACTCTCTAACTCGATCTATATCAATTGCAATAACCGTCTTAATAATTGCATGTCCATGTGCACTTGGCTTAGCCACGCCTGTGGCCTTGCTCGTTGCATCAGGGCGCGGTGCCGGGCGCGGAATAGTTCTGCGCGAGCCACGAGTTCTCGAGGTCGCACGCACAGTTGATACCGTTGTATTTGATAAGACGGGCACATTAACGCAGGGTGTTATGAACGTTGTCGAAGCGACAGTATCGAGCGCGGCTGGTGCGGTTCTGGGCAGTTCATTTACCTCGTTAATAAATGAGGCAACGATTCTCTCTTCAGCCCTTGCAATCGAATCTCAAAACTCACACCCAGTGGCCCTAGCAATTGCACGTCACGCCCTTGGTAAGGGCGCAAAAAACTACGATGTCACAGAGTTTGCTGTCACCCCCGGATCAGGGGCCGCTGGTCGCGTCAACTGCGGTGCACACTCACCAGTTGTATTAATCGGCTCTCCCTCAGCTGTTGCGCATAGCTGTACTGATTTTCATGCTGAGTTAAAGTCAGCGATCACTCGTGGCCAAGAGGCAGGGTTAACAGTTTCAGTTCTTGCATGGGATGGAGTTGCACTGGCCGTCTTTGCAGTGGGCGATCAATTAAAGAGTGATGCCGCCGAAACCGTGCGCGCACTACGCACAATGGGAATCACCCCATGGCTAGTAACTGGAGATAGCGCGCAGGTTGCAGCATCGGTTGCAAACACTGTGGGTATCGATGCCGAACATGTTGTCTCAGAAGCTCTACCGGAAACAAAGTTAAAGTTTGTAGAGCAGTTAAAATCTGAGGGACGTTGCGTATTAATGATCGGTGATGGCATTAACGATGCCGCGGCGTTAACGGCTGCTGATTTATCGATGGCAATGGGAACAGGTACTGACACTGCGATTTCGAGCGCCGATATAACGCTGATGAACTCAGGCCTTGGCAGTGTTATCGATGCCTTGAAATTAGCAAAGAAGACGCTGCGCATCATTCATCTGAATATGGGCTGGGCCTTTATCTACAACGTTATTGGCCTGCCGATAGCAGCCCTTGGCTTATTGCGGCCAATCTATGCCGCAGCAGCAATGGCGCTTTCATCACTATTTGTCGTGACAAATTCGCTGCGCATAAAGTAAAAACGCTCTCTTAGTTCTAGTAGCGGGGGCAGGATTTGAACCTACGACCTCTGGGTTATGAGCCCAGCGAGCTACCGAGCTGCTCCACCCCGCGTCGGTTTCTGCAATCTTATGGGTTCAATAGATAAAGACCAAATCCATGAATTAAAACCCTTGGATTTGGCCTTTATCTGACAATCTCTTGCGGAGATTAATTTAAATCAGCTGCAGTTTATTTCTTTACTTGTGCAGCAATTGCCGCAGCGATAGCTGATTTCAAACGATCTTGTGCAAGACCATATGCAGCAAAGTCACCATTTGCAAGCGCCGCTTGTCCATCGGCAAGTGCCTGCTTGGCACTTGCTAATGCGCTAGCTAGCGAGTTATTAGTAGTTCCAGTAGTTGTAGTGCTTCCCGATACCGCGGTTGTTCCGGAGTTTCCACCAAATACTTGATCGAGGGCACCCTTTAATGTGTCGCCATATCCGATTTGATCTCCAAAAGAGACGAGAACTTTTTGGAGCAATGGATACGCAGCTGAGTTTGCTGTAGCACGAACGTATACGGGTTGTACATAAAGTAATCCTCCACCAACTGGAAGTGTGAGCAGGTTACCTAGAACTACATCAGAGCCTCCGCGACGCAGTAGCGAGAGAGAGTTCGCAACTTCAGGCTTAGCCTCAAAGTTAGATGCAACTTGTGAAGGACCGGCGATATTTGTGCTGCGCGGAAGTTGAAGAACTTTTATCTTGCCGTAGTTAGGTCCTGCATCTGAGTTCACAACTGCAAAGGCCGATAAGTTTTCGCGACCACCGCGTGGAACAAATGGTGTAGTAAGCGCGAACTCTGGTTTCTTATCTCCTGGCATTTGAAGAGTTAAGTAATAAGGAGGCTGCGCCCCTGCATTAGCTCCAAAAGTCGAAGGGTCGCGCGGTACGCGCCAGAAATCCTGGCCACCATAAAAAGCTGCAGCTGTTTGTACGTGGTAAGAGGAGAGGATTTCGCGTTGAACGCGGAACATGTCCTCTGGATAGCGAATATGCGACATGAGATCTTTTGAAATCTTAGATTTTGGTGTGACGGTGCCAGGGAAGGCCTTGCTCCAGGTAGCTAAAACTGGATCTTTTTCATCCCACTGGTACAACGTAACGGTACCGTCATATGCATCAACCGTTGCCTTAACTGAGTTACGGAGGTAGTTAACGCTCTGATTTCTTTGTGCGGTAACTGCGCTTGAATTTGCAGTTAGTGCATCATTTGTAGCACTTGAGAGAGAAATCTGCTTTGAGTATGGATACCCAGCACTTGTTGTGTAGCCATCAATAATCCATAGAACTTTGCCACCAATTATCGCCGGATATGGGTCTCCATCGAGAGTTAACCATGGCGCAACTTTTGCTACACGCTCGCGAGGGTTACGCTCAAAGAGGATCTTTGAATCCTTATTAATAAGTGATGACAGTAAGAGTTTTTGCTCTTGATACTTAAGAGCAAAGACCAACTTATTGATTAGCGAACCAACTGGAACCCCACCGGTACCCTTATAGGTATAGTTTTTTTGGCCATTAGCTGATGCGTCATCTGGATAATCAAACTCAACTGGAGAATCGGTTTTTACTCCGCCAATGATTGAATAATCAGGAACATTTTCACCGAAATAAATGCGAGGTTCAAAATCTCCTAGACCCTTAGTTGGTGGCAGATCGCCAACTGCAAAAGAAGGCTTACCATCGGCATCACGAGCATTTGCATATGCGGCGACAAAACCAAATCCGTGAGTATAGACAAGGTGATCATTAATCCAGTTTCGAGATGGATTGCCATCAATATTTAGCTCACGCACGGCAACAACAACGTCACGCTTTACCCCATCAATTGTGTATCGGTCAAAATCGAGAGATTCAGGGAAGGCGTAGTAAGGCTTAATCTGTTGGAGTTGACGAAATGTCGCAGAAAGAACATTTGGATCCATTAAACGAATATTTGCAATCGTTGCTGCATCATCTGCAAGCTGTCCGGCTGAAGCCGTAAGGGTTGCTTGGTAATCATCGATTTGGACGTCATCTAGTCCATAAGCTGTGCGTGTGGCATCGATATTGCGCTGGATATATGGCGCTTCTTTTGATGATTCGCTTGGCTTAACTTGGAACTGCTGAATTGCACCAGGATAAATGCCTGCAATGAGCACCGATGAGATTACAAGTAGTGCAGTACCGGCGGCAGGTAATACCCATGAGCGACGAACGATATTTGCAAAAAACAGGAGCGAACAGAGAACTGCAATCGCGGCCAAAATCGCCTTAGCTGGCAGAACTGCATTCACATCGGTATAGGTGAGCCCTGTAATTAACTTGCTCTCTTTGAGCGCCAGCGCATAACGATCGAACCAGTATGCAACTGCCTTGAGTAGTACGACTCCGCCGAGCAAAACAGAGAGTTGAACACGCGCTGCAACCGTCGTGCGATCTTCACGGACCTGTAGTCGGATTCCGCCATATAGATAATGAACAACCGAGGATGAAATGATTGAAAGAACCAGGCTTGAGATTGCCCATGCAATAAGCGTTTGCCAGAATGGAAGACGGAAAGCGAAGAATGAGATGTCCATATTGAACTGTGGATCTGTGGTTCCAAATGGAGTTGAATTCTTAAATAGTAGCCATGTCGACCACAACAGCGAACCTGATGTTCCGGCAAAGTAGAAAAGTGCAACAGCTAAACCGAGAACGACCCAACGCTTTATAGGTTCAATCTGTGCGCGATAACGCTCAAGATTATCGGCCTCTACAGTCATCGGCACATATAGTGGACGTCGCTTATAAGCGATGATGATATTGAGAAGAATAAGTGCAGCAGTTATTAAACCAGCGACCACAAAGAGCCCAATCTTTGTCAATAAGAGCGTTGACCAGACCGATGTGAAATTAACGGATTTAAACCAGAGCCAATCTGCGTAAAATCCGCTCACTGAAACCAGTGCTACACCGATAGCAACGAGGACTCCTATTGCTATGGGAAGAGGACCGCGACGGGCTTTGAAGTTGAACTGAGGGGCTACATTTGTCATGGCACAACGCTAGCGCACCATTAGCACGCTTACTATTTGGAGGTTTTGGGCAAAGATGCAAGGCATGTGCACTCTGCAGAGTGTGAACAACTCCTGCACAAGCGGCATTAGGGCGCGGGCTAGGCCCCTACCGAGAGAGCGTTCATGGCATCGGTGAGGGTAGCCACAAAGACAACCGTGATGCCTTGCGGTGGGTTAGTAATATCACCCTGGTTTCCAAGGGGGGCTAAAAATATCTTGGCACCAGCCTTATGTGCGGCACGGATTTTTTCATTGATGCCACCGATAGGCCCGACTGTGCCATCGATGCTAATCGTGCCGGTACCAGCAATATGGCGCCCATCTAAAATTTCGCGAGGTGTAAGAAGTTCGATAACACCGATTGCAAAAATCATTCCGCCGCTCGGGCCACCAGTTCGTTTAACATCAAAGAGAATATTCTTTTCAACGAGTTGATTAGGAGTGAGGCCAAAATTTGGATTAGCTCGAAGGAAAGTTAGCGCCGCCCCGATCGCTTTGCTCTGCGAACCCGTCATATCTGCAGTAGCGGCCTTCTTCTCAGACTCATTGGTTGCACCTGGTTGATAAATCGC
>WLNU01000005.1 GCA_009699645.1 Actinomycetota bacterium
CTGTGGCACTTAAAGCCCCTGCGATTGCATATGAGCCATTTGCGGCAACAACAATGAAAATAAGTGCTAACGAATCCATAGAGACAGGCATTCGGCCAATAATTCCCGTTAAAGAGAACTTCATTGCACCAGGGGTGCGAAAGAGGGTTGCATAGGCCGTGAACATAGAGGTGAGTCTATGTCAGGCTAGACTGCATACATGAATGATGGCCAGCAGATTCTCAAGCTAGCGTTAAATATCGCACGTCAAGCGGGAGAGCTTTTAACTAATCGTCCCGCATCATGGGACTTAACTGTTAAATCAACGGCGATCGATATTGCAACACAGATGGATCTTGCCAGCGAAAAACTTATTGTTGATGCAATTCTTGCCGCGCGTCCAAGCGATGCAATCATCGGTGAAGAGGGTGCAAACCGCACTGGCACAAGCGGTATGACATGGGTCATAGATCCAGTTGATGGGACTGTAAATTATTTCTATGGTCTTCCTGGTTGGTCGATTAGCATCGCGGTAAAAGATGAGTCTGGGGCCTTAGTTGGGGTAGTTCACTCACCTACTACGAATTCGACCTGGTATGCATCGCGCGGCGGCGGAGCCTTTCTCAATGATGTAAAGATTGAGTGCAATGATCCCATCGAACTCAATCGCGCACTTTTATCCACTGGATTTGCATATGCTCTTAAAACACGTGAGGAGCAGTTAAAGATAGTCAATGCATTAGTGCCTCAGATTCGTGATATGCGCCGTATGGGATCGGCTGCCGTCGATCTCTGCAATGTAGCAACGGGATTAGTCGATGGATATTTTGAGACTGGTCTGTGCGAATGGGATCTCGCGGCAGGTGAACTCATTGCCCGTGAGGCTGGGGCGATAGTTCAAACAAAGAGTTGGCATGGCTTGGATCTAACAGTGGCCGCTGGAGCCCATCTCTTTAGCCAGCTCTCACGCGCGATTCCGCAGTGACTTGGGCTCGATTTAGGTAGAAGGCCCCTCATATGGCAGGATATGCGTCTGCACCGCCACAGCGAGTGCTTTTAATCTATACAGAGAAATTAGGTACGAACGATGAACATCCTTGACGCCGTCGATGCAGTATCCCTGCGCCATGACATCCCACAGTTTCGTGCCGGTGATGAGCTCAAGGTTCACGTCCGTGTTATCGAAGGTAGCAAGAGCCGCCTTCAGGTCTTCCAGGGAATCGTTATGCGTCGTCAAGGCGATGGCCTCCGTGAGACTTTTACCGTTCGTAAGGTTTCTTACGGTGTTGGTGTTGAGCGTACCTTCCCAGTGCACACACCAGTTATTGAAAAGATTGAGTTAGTAAAGAAGGGCGAAGTACGTCGCGCCAAGCTTTACTACCTACGCGATCTTCGCGGTAAGGCTGCCAAGATCCGCGAAAAGCGTGATGGCGTTGAGGGTTACGGTGATGGAATTCTTTCAACTCCAGTGGCTGAACCAATAATTGCCGAGGCCGTAGCAGAGGTTGCAGCTCCAGTTGTGGCTGCAGAAGTTGTGGTTGAAAGCCCAGCAGTTGTAGAAGCGCCAGTTGCTGAAGCAGTTGTAGAAGCGCCAGTTGCTGAAGCCGAAACTCCACAAGCTTAAAGCTCCCCACTAATGCGTCGTAAGGGATCCCTCTTTCGGGAGTTCCCAGTTTTAGTCGTTGTAGCCTTAGTCGTCTCACTATTTATTAAGAGTTTTCTTGTGCAGTTTTTCTATATCCCTTCGGGCTCAATGGAAAACACCTTACAAATTCAAGATCGCGTGGCTGTCAACAGAGTTCCATTTACTTCACGCAATATTTCACGGGGTGATGTTGTGGTCTTTAGAGATCCCGCTAAATGGTTGCCAGAGAATGTGGATTATGCAACTAATCAATATATTGCAAAGTTAAAAGTTGGCCTAGTTGCAGTTGGGGTCATACCTAATCCTGCCAAGCAGTACTTAGTCAAGCGTGCAATTGGCGTTGCCGGTGATCACATTGTCTGCTGTACAAAAGATGGAAAATTAACGGTGAATGGCACACCTATTACTGAGCCATATATATATTCCGGGAATGTACCCAGTGATATGAACTTTGATGTCAGAGTTCCTAAAGGCAAGATTTGGGTAATGGGAGATCACCGTGGTGCAAGTGCCGATTCGCGCTACCACCAAGATGATATTAATAAAGGCATGGTTCCACTCTCACGAGTTACTGGGCGCGTCTTTGCCGTAATCTGGCCTCTGAAAAATTTCACTTATATCCCACAGATAGACATTGTTAAGTAGCTTCTCATGAAGGTGATCGAGCAGCTGCTCATCAATGCAGGTATTGCACCGATTGCAGGGGTTGATGAAGCTGGCCGTGGTTCATGTGCAGGCCCACTCGTAATCGCAGCCGTTATTGTGCATGATCCCTTTGCACCTGAACTATCTGCGGTGCGTGATTCGAAAGAGATTTCTGAGAAAAAGCGAGAAGAGATTTTTGAACTCATTCAGTCGATAGCCGCGTCTATTAGTGTTGTTATTGTTCCAGCCAGTGAAGTTGATTCACGCGGGGTGCATGCAGCAAATCTCGATGGAATGCGCCGCGCGGTACATGGATTAGACCAAACACCTGCATATGTTTTAACCGATGGCTATGCAATCGAGGGATTGGGCCTACCCAATTTGGCTGTTTGGAAGGGCGACCAAGTTGTTGTATCCATTAGTGCAGCATCAATTATCGCAAAAGTGACCAGAGATCGCATTATGCGTGAGATGGATTCAAAGTTTCCAGAGTATGGTTTTGCAGGACACAAGGGGTATATCACTGCAGCTCATACAGATGCCCTTAATGCTCACGGCCCATGTATAGAGCATCGACGTTCATTTTCAAATATTGCAGCCCTCATCCACAAGTAAATCACGTTCTGCAGGCCTTATCAGAGTAGCTCTCTATCGTTACCGCCTATAACACAGGCACATTCGATGCGTGGAGGTATCCAGATATGAATGAGCGAGAGGCACGGGCAGTTCTCTTTAGCGCAATTGAAGGTGGACATCCATTCTGGATGAGTGAGATTTTTTCTCTGGGCGCATTAAAGGTGATCGAGAAGTTGCAAGGTGGCGGCTATGACCAAAAAAAGTTCAATAGATTAATTACTAAGATTTCGACAACAACGGCAGATCACGTTTTTTCTCTCATTGCCGCTGCACAGGCGGAGTTTTTAATACCTGGGGAGCCATTGTGGCCAATTCGGGTAGAGGATTTAGTTGCCCCACCTATCGCCCTTATCGTAAAGGGAAATCTTGAAGCACTTTCGATGCAATCCCTTGCAATCGTTGGCACTCGTAACCCCACAAACTATGGCGCACGTATCGCTGGAGATTTTGCGTCAGGCTTTGTCGATCGAGAGTGGGGGATTGTTAGCGGTGGTGCATATGGCATCGATTCCTGTGCACATAAAGGTGCACTCATGGCTGAAGGCATAACGGTGGCCGTCATTGCATCTGGAATCGATATTAACTACCCAGTGGGTAATACTCGATTATTTGCAGCGATCTGCGAGTCAGGTGCAATCCTTACCGAAGTAATGCCAGGGCATCCTCCTCTGCCTGCACGTTTTTTAACGCGCAACCGCTTAATCGCCGCACTCTCTGTGGCCACCCTCGTTGTTGAGGCGGCATTTAGAAGCGGATCTCTTCGCACCGCACGCGATGCCGCAGAGTTATTGCGCCCAGTGATGGCGATTCCTGGAGCAATTAACTCAACGACGAGTGAGGGATGTCATCGCTTAATAGGAGAGCGCGCTGCAGAGATTGTTACATCGGTGGCAGATGCAGTGGAGTTTATAGGAGCCAATAGATGAGAGAATGAACTCATGAGTCAACATCGTTCGGGCTTCGTTGCCATCGTTGGCCGTCCGAACGTTGGAAAATCCACTCTTATCAATGCCTTAGTCGGTAGCAAAATCGCAATCACATCACATCATCCCAACACAACACGTAGCGCTATCCGAGGCATTGTGCATGGCCCAGATTTCCAAGCCGTACTTGTCGATACCCCTGGTGTACACAAACCCAAGACTCTCTTGGGTCAGCGCCTTAACGCCCTTGTCGATCAGAGTATGGACTCAGTCGATATTGTGATTTTATGTATTCCAGCCGATGAGAGCTCTGGGGCTGGTGATATTTTTATTGCAGCTGAGATTGCCAAGCACCCACGTGCTAAAAAGTTTGCAGTCGTTACTAAGACGGATTTACTATCTAAGGAAAAGCTTGCTCTACGCCTAGCTGGCATCATGGCTCTGGCTCAAGGCTTTGTGTGGGATGAAATCATTCCAGTATCGGCAGCCATTCATAGTCAGATCGATTTATTAAACGAGCTCATCGGTAAAAATCTTCCGATAGGACCTGCTTATTACCCAGCTTGTACAACAAGTGATCAAGCGATAGAACAGTTAATCTGCGAATTTATCCGTGAAGCTGCGCTGCAGGATGTGCGTGAAGAGTTGCCTCATTCGATCATGGTAACAATTGATGAGTTTGGTGAGCGAAAAGAAAAGGGTTCACGCCCCTTTTACGATGTCCATGCAACTATTCATGTTGAGCGCGATACACAGCGTGCTATTTTGCTCGGCCATCAAGGCAGCCGTCTAAAAGAGATTGGCATACGTGCACGGGCCGATATCGAACGAGCTTTAGTTGCCAAAATATTCCTTGGTCTTCACATCAAGGTTTCAAAAGAGTGGCAGCGCGACCCTAAGTTGTTAGAGCGCTTAGGCTTCGGCGATAACCACTGAGGTAGTTTTTCGACTCGCAAAATAAGAGCCAATCACGACTAATGGCAGGCCAACGATAATTCCCAGAGTAAGTGGTTCCTTTAAAATGAGAATTCCAAGAATAACGGCAACTGCAGTATTGACGTAAGTAACTAGCGATCCACGTGCTGGTCCGATTTCAACAATAACAATAAAGAAGAGCATGAAAGCGATTGCAGTTGAAAAGACGCCCAGCGCGACAAGGGCAGTTATGGCATTTGTTGAGACTGGATTACTTGGCCATGTCGCTATCGCTATTGGGATGTAAAACAGAAAAGTAATGCCCATTGCTAAACCATTAATTGCGATTCCATCTACACCAGGCAGGTTAGAAGTCACCATCAAGACTGCGTAGGAATAGAGCATCGAAGCCAGAATAACCATGGCGATCGCTTTTGGATTACTGCTTCCGGTGATCGATTCAATTCCAACTAAGGCAATGATTCCGATAAAGCCAATGATGATACCCACGACGCGCTTTCTCTCCCATACCGAATGATCTCCGCGCAGCGATGTGAAGATCGTTGCAAAGATTGGGACAGTGGCAACTAAAAGACCGGCAAGACCAGAGGTAATCTCTTTTTGAGCACTTGTTATGAGAATCCAGGGCCCGACCATTTCAAGAAAGGCGTAAGGCAGAACATATTTGATTCCCCGTACAGCGTCCATAAAACTCTTCTTGTGCATTGCGATTGGGATCAAAATTGCTGCGCCAATTAATGTGCGCCCAGCAACGATAAGAGGTGGTGGAATATCGGCGACTGCAACTTTCATGAGTAGGTATGGAATTCCCCATAGAAAACCGACGATTCCAAATTGAATCCAGGATTTAGGTGACATTTATGCGACCACTCGGTCATCTACATCAATTGTTTCCACCGTTACTGCATTGCAACTAAAGCATCTCATTGCACGAACTCTAACAGCGGAGCCCTTACCAATCTGCGGTGTTATCACGAAGAGTTCGATAGCGATCCATCACATCAGGTGTTGGCTTTGTTGTGTGATGTGTCACCTCACCGAGATTCCATTGTGGCATCTGAGCCAAGAGCGCCCATGCCGCCTGCTTAGCTGCGCCATCGGCCACGTACTCACCTGCTGGAGGCACAACTACTTCACGTCCCATTAATGCGCTGGCAATCACTGGAATCGCTGAATTTTTTGCCGCTCCACCAATTATCACTATGCGATTTACACTGACACCTAATGCGATCAATGCATCAACGGCATCAGTCAAACCACACATCATGCCTTCGATCATTGCGCGAGCAATATCGGCTGGATTTGAATTCTTGAGATTCATGCCAGAAAAGACGCCTGTTGCATCGGGGCGATTAGGAGTGCGTTCGCCCTCAAAGTATGGCAAGAGTGTTAGGCCATGGGCACCGGCAACAGAGCTCAGTGCCAATGCGCCAACCTCATCATGAGTTTTTCCTAAGATACGCGCGGCAGCATCTAAAATTCTCGCCGCATTGAGTGTGCAGACAAGTGGTAAGAATCGCCCTGTTGCATCGGCAAATCCTGCAACAGCACCACTTGAATCATGAGTCGGTGTATCTGATACTGCAAAGGCTGTACCACTTGTACCCAGAGAGATAACAACATCACCAGGCTGTGCTTGTAGACCAAGTGCTGCACCAGCGTTATCGCCGGCTCCAGCAGCAATAGGAATCCCTGATGATGTTGTGCCGCCAAATTTATCGGGCGCAATAATTGTGGGCAGCACTATTTCTAAATCATGGCGCAGTGCAAGTCGTAGAATATCTTCGCGATAGTGCGAAGTTGTTGGATCAAAGTAACCAGTACCTGATGCATCACTACGGTCTGTAAATAATTTATTTAAATCTTTTCCACCTTGTAACTGCCACGACAGCCAATCATGGGGGAGTGCAACTGCTGCAACCTTGGCCGCATTCTCTGGCTCGTGATCTGCCATCCAACGCAGCTTGCTGGCTGTAAATGATGCAACTAAAACCGATCCAACTTTTCTAGATATTTGCGCATTGCCGCCTAGCTCACGGTTTAAATCAAGGGCAGCCTGGGCCGAGCGTGTGTCATTCCATAACAGTGCTGGGCGAATAACTGCTCCATCACTATCGAGTGCGACCATCCCATGTTGCTGTCCAGCTATCGAAATCGCATCCACTCCATCAAGGCCGCCGGCATTGCTAATTGCAGTATCAAGAGCAGATCTCCAAAGAGCGGGATCGATTTCTGTGCCATCAGGATGAGCAGCACGACCTTCACGAACTAACTCACCAGTATTAGCCTCACGGATAACTATTTTTACTGATTGAGTAGAAGAGTCCACCCCTGCAACGAGTTGTCGATTAGCCATAGGTCAAGGCTAGACTGTCCTAGTCAGCGTTGACCACAGGTAGGGCGATATTGATTGAGATAGCCCTTCATCAATGAATTTTTATAGTGGAGTTAAAATGCGTATTGGTGTGCTTACTGGTGGTGGAGATTGTCCTGGTCTAAATGCCGTAATCCGTGCCGTTGTCCGCAAAGGCGCTAAAGAGTTTGGGCATGAGTTTGTTGGCTTTCGTGATGGCTGGAAGGGCCCACTTGAAGGCTTAACAATGCCGCTGACCATTGAAACTACTCGAGGAATTTTGCCGCGTGGTGGAACAATCCTTGGCTCTTCTCGCACCAACCCTTTTAAGATCGAGGGCGGCGTAGAAATGATTAAAGATAATTTAGCTAAAGCAGGAATCGATGCACTAATTGCAATCGGTGGCGAAGACACTCTAGGGGTTGCGACAAAGCTCGATTCACTTGGCGTCAAAGTAATTGGTGTTCCAAAGACAATTGATAATGATTTAAATAATACTGATTACACATTTGGTTTTGATACTGCAGTCAATATCGCCGTTGAAGCTATTGATCGTTTACACACAACGGCTGAATCGCATCACCGAGCATTAATCGTTGAGGTGATGGGACGACATGCTGGTTGGATTGCACTGCATGCAGGACTAGCTGGTGGTGCGACATGTATTTTGATTCCAGAGCAGAAATTCTCTGTAGACAAAGTGTGTGAATGGGTCGAATCTCGCTTCAAATCTCACTACGCCCCAATTATCGTTATCGCTGAAGGTGCAATTCCACAAGATGGAGACATGGCAGTAAAAGATCAGAGTTTAGATTCATTTGGTCACGTCAAGCTTGCCGGTATCGGTGATTGGCTTGCCGAGCAGATCGAAGCAAAAACCGGTAAAGAGGCGCGCACATCGGTACTTGGACATATTCAACGTGGTGGCTCTCCAACGGCCTTTGACCGTGTCCTTGCAACTCGCTTTGGGCTACATGCAATAACGGCGGCCCATGAAGGTGACTGGGGAAAAATGGTCGCACTTCACGGCACAGATATTGTCCGTGTACCGCTGGCATCGGCAACTGAAAAGCTTAAGTTAGTACCTCTTGAGCGCTACAAGGAGGCCGAGATTTTCTTTGGTTAATTGCATCTCGCGAACGGCCTCTGACTCTCTACTCTTATCCCTATGGGCACCTCACTTGATTCACTCTTCACACCTGGATTAGTTGCCGCCCAGCAACCTAACTGGCCGGGTGGTCCAGAGGGTGCACCTATTAAGGCCGCGGTTGCAGAGTTGAAATCTTTTCCGCCACTTGTATTTGCCGGTGAGTGCGATGATCTCAAAGCGCGTATCGCATTAGCCGCCGATGGAAAGGCATTTTGGTTACAAGGCGGAGACTGCGCTGAGACTTTTGTAGCTGCAACTGCCGATTCGATTCGCAACCGCATTAAAACTATCTTGCAGATGGCAGCGGTTTTGCAGTACCACTCAAGTCTTCCCGTTATAAAAGTTGGCCGCATGGCAGGACAGTTTGCTAAGCCACGCTCTAATGACATGGAGGTTCGTGGAGATATAACTCTGCCGGCCTACCGCGGGGATGCAGTCAATGATATTGAGTTCAATGAGAAATCACGTACGCCTGACCCACATCGCCTAGTGCGCGTCTACAACACATCGGCGGCGACCCTTAACTTAGTACGTGCATTTACGCAGGGTGGATTCGCCGATCTTCGCCAAGTACATGAGTGGAACAAAGGATTTATCCGTGATTCATCTGTCGGTGTTCGCTATGAACAAATGGCTAATGAAATCGGCCGAGCACTAGCTTTCGTAAAATCTGCTGGGGTTAACCCTGAATCTTTCAAGGCCGTTGATTTCTTCTCAAGCCACGAAGCACTCATCTTGGAGTATGAAAAGGCCTTAACCCGTATCGATTCACGTACTGGAAATCCCTATGATGTCTCAGGCCACTTCATCTGGATTGGTGAGCGCACGCGTCAATTAGATGGTGCACATATTGATTTTGCATCCAAGGTTCGCAATCCAATTGGTGTCAAGCTTGGACCAAAGTCAACGGTCAATGATGCATTAGCGCTCATTGAAAAGTTAGATCCAGATCGTGAACCAGGTCGTCTTACATTTATTACACGCATGGGTTCAGGAAAAATCCGTGAGGTTCTGCCTGCGCTAGTTGATGGAGTTACTAAATCAGGGGCAAAGGTTTTATGGGTATGTGATCCCATGCATGGCAATACATACGAGGCACCATCTGGCTATAAAACACGTAGCTTTGATGATGTCATGGATGAGGTCAGGGGCTTCTTTGAAGTACATAAGGGGCTCGGGACACATCCTGGTGGGGTCCATATTGAACTCACAGGCGATGATGTCACTGAGTGTGTTGGTGGCGGAGAACAGATTTCACATGAAGATTTGGCAACTCGATATGAAAGTGCCTGCGATCCCCGCCTCAATCATGCGCAGTCACTTGAACTAGCATTTTTAGTTGCCGAGATGCTGCGTGAGCGCTAATTTAGGCACGTGCCTTTACTTGTTACATCACTGAAGACCCCGATTGGTCTCCTGAATTTATTGGCCGATGATCAGATTCTTATCGGTGCAAATCTCTCAACAATCTCAGCCTTTAAAATTGGCAAAGATGTCAGAGTAGTTAAATCGATCCCAGTAATTTCTGATCTGATTAATGATTACTTCGATGGAGATTTAAACGCGATTAATGCTATTAAAACCCGCCAAGTTGGTGCCGCCTTTTCTCAAGCGGCATGGAAAGGCATGCGCAAGATAAGGGCAGGAAAGGTACTCTCTTATGCTGACTTAGCAGATAGGGCGGGCTCACCTGCGGCCGTGCGTGCAGCCGGCAGTGCTTGTGCCACTAATGCAATCATGTTAGTTGTGCCGTGTCACCGAGTTGTAAAGACTGGGGGAGCACTTGGTAACTATGCCTACGGTGTTGATAAAAAAGAGTGGCTATTGCGCCACGAGGGCTTTCTTTAAAATTTCAATAGCTTGTGCGCACTGAGCATCATCGAAATCCATATGAGTGACTAGGCGTGCATACTTTGGACCAAGGGCGGCAATCCATAGTCCGCCGTCGCGACAACGCTGAGTAAGTTCGGCGGCGGTACATGACATAGACGATAAATCTAAGCCAACAATATTTGTTTGAACGCCCTTTGGATCAATTAAAGAGGAGTCGACTCCAGCAATCGCTACTGCTAACTCTTTTGCACGTCGATGATCATCGGCAAGTCGTTCAATATTATTATCAAGTGCGTAATGTCCGGCCGCTGCCAAAATGCCAACCTGTCTCATGCCTGCGCCATAACGCTTGCGCCATTGACGTGCCTTAGCAATATGCTCCTTAGAGGCGAGCATGATTGAGCCAATCGGTGCACCCAACCCCTTAGATAAACAGACACTAATCGTGTCAAAATACTTTCCATACTCACTAAAAGAAACTCCGCTTGCGATATGGGCATTCCAGATACGGGCACCATCTAAGTGAAGTGCTATACCCAACTTTTCTGCACCTGTGCGAAGTGCTGCGATTTCACTGATTGGTTGCACCGTTCCGCCACCAAAGTTATGTGTGTTTTCTACGGCTATCGCAGTTGTTGAGACTAAGTAAGGCCCTGAATCGGGCCGAGCAATTTCAAGGGCATCAGATGCTTTTAACAGCCCATGGATAGCCGGCCAGGTTCTCGTTGTGATTCCGCTAAAAACTGCAGCTGCGCCAAGTTCGGCACGGACGATGTGGGAGTTAGTCTCGGCAAGTAGCTCCTCTCCTGGAGCCACCAACATGCGAATCGCTAATTGATTGGCAAGGGAGCCAGTGGGTGCAAATAAGCCAGCCTCTTTTCCAAACATGGCGGCAACGCGCTCTTCGAGAGAGTTAACCGTTGGATCATCGCCAAAGACATCATCTCCCACTACTGCATGTGCAATTGCATCTCGCATGCCCGGGCTTGGTCGAGTGACGGTATCGGAACGAAGGTCTATTGCCATAGTTGTAAGCCTACTTCTCTTCTTTCATTACTATCAAATACATAGCAGTTACTACTAACACCCCACCGATAGAGCTCTGCAGAGTGAGGGTTTCACCCCCAAATATGATTGCAAAGAGAGCGGCGAATACAACCTCCATCGTTAAAATCACTGCAACTTTAATTGGGCTCATATGGGCCTGTGCCCAGGTTTGAATAATAAAAGCTATTACAGTTGCAAAGATTGCAGTAAAGATCACTACGCCCCACACATCAGCATCGGGAGGTGGTGCATAGCCGTCAGGAATCGATGCGATACCTGCCAAAAGAGCACACACCCCAAGTTGAACGACCGTCATGGCATAGGTATCTCGGCCTGGACTCCATTTACTCAGAGCGATGATATGGAGAGCAAAGAGAATCGCACTAATAAATGTTAAGAGCTCTCCGAAGCCAATTGACCAGCCGCGGATGGATAAAAACCCAAGGCCGATGGTTCCCATTGCAATACAGCTCCAGGTGAAGGCAGTAACACGCTGGCGCAGGATGACGGAGGCAAAAAATGGAGTCAAGACAATGTAGAGACCGGTGACAAAGCCTGTAATTGCAACCCCAGTGCGCTCCAGACCTAGAGTCTGAAATATATATCCCGCTCCTAGAAATACTCCTGCAGAACCTGCACGTAAGAGTAAATCCCGATTTATTAACTTAATTACCTGTGGGCGAATCATCAGCATTACAATTGTAGCTACAGCAAAGCGTGTGAAGAGAAAGTTATTGACACTCTGCCTTTCAATGGCATCCTTCATAATCAGGAAGGAGAAGCCCCAGGCCATTGCAACTGAAAGCAGAGCCCAAGGAGCTAACTTCATTTTGTAGAGATGTTTAGCGTTGCTCACTTCTTATCTCTCAACTTTTTAAGAAGTGCAACCTCAATAGTGTGCTTTTCTTCCATTCCAGGTGTCTCTAAAACCAGTGGAACGCCGGCCGCTGCAGGGTGTGCGAGAAGTTCGGCAAAGGGATCGACACCGATATGTCCATCGCCAATATTTTGGTGGCGATCTTTGAGCGCTCCGCAGATATCCATCGAGTCATTGGCATGTACTAATTTAAAGCGCTCTACTCCAGCAATCTCTACGAGTAAATCCAAAGTCTTAGCCATTCCACCTTTGACGGCAATGTCATGTCCTGCAGCAAATACGTGACATGTATCTAGACAGATTCCAACTTTTGGATGGTATTCGAGAGCTTTTAAATAGTTTTCAAGATCATCTAACTTCTTTACAAGTGATTGGCCCTGTCCAGCAGTGGGTTCAAGGAGCAAGAACGGGGAATCATCGGAGAGTGCATCCAGAATCGGCATCATGCCTTCGTGAATCTGCTTCCAGGCTCGTTCAACATGCGTTGTTTCTACCGCAGAGCCAGTATGAATAACGACACCGAGAGCACCGATATCGACGCCGCGTTGGAGAGAGTAGGCAGTGGATGCCAGAGAGTTGAGGTAGGTGGCTTCGGTGGGAGAGCCTAAGTTAATAAGAAATGGCGCATGAACATACGTTTCAATATCGATCTCTGCAGCCTTTTCCTTAAAGGCGTTATCTAAATCTGGCTTTGCCGCCGGCATCGCCCACATACGCGGACTCGATGCAAATACCTGGATTACTTCGGCGCCAGTAGTTTGTGCATACTCAATGGAGCGCTTAGCCATTCCACCTGTGGTCGGAGTATGTGCGCCGATACGGGAGCGTTGCTTGGACATCGGCCTACCCTACGGTAATTGTGACCGTACTGCCACGTTTTACCTTACCGCCTATTTGAGGCGAAATATTCGTGACTCTCTTAATCTTTTTAACCCCTAATTTCTTAACAATTACCTTGAGCTCTAAATCCTTAAGTGTTCTTACAGCCTTCACCTCTTCAAGTGAGAAAACATTAGGAATATATACGAACTGCGATCCCTTTGAGACAATGAGTGTGATAGTCGAACTCTTTGGGGCATCACTATTTCCAGCCGGTGATTGAGAAATCACGGCGCCAGAGAGGGCCGTCTCATCGAAGGCATATGTACTCTCTACATTAAAACCAGCATCGGTTAATTCATTGAGAGCTTGCTCCCCACTTTTACCAACATAGGATGCAAGAGCAATTGTTTCAACGCCTTTACTGACAACGATATTTATCACTGAATCTCGCTTTACTTTAGCCCCAGCTTTAGGATCGGTGGAGATAACAAATCCCTTTGGTATTTTATTGCTAAAGATCTCACTCGTTGTTCCAACAGTGAGTGGGCTCTTTGTAATCGCGGCGGCAGCTGCTTGTGGCGTTAATCCAACAAGGGATGCAATGGTGTAGCGCTCGGCGCCTTTAGAGATAACCAGGGTGACCTCGCCACCAGTATCTACGCGACCACCACCGGGTGGATTTGATTCGATAATCTTTCCCGCTGCAATCTCTTCATCAAAGCGTTTTTCAATAATGACGTTAGTGAGTCCAAGTGGCGTCAGAGCCGAGATCGCTTCATCGTATGAAGCACCAACTGTTGATGGAACAACTATCCGAGAGCCTGGACCTACGAGTGTGTACCAGCCACCGATACCCAGTGCGATTGCAAGGACGATGGCAACTTTGCGATTACGCCGCACGCGTTTGCTAGCTCGATGCTTTTTCTCTTCGCGTCGGCGAATATCTCTTGTGCTCTCTTTAATCTCAATACTTGGCTCGACAACAATCTCCTGCTTTGCCTTGGTTCGTGATTTCTCGCGAATGGCATCAACGGGAAGATCGAGCTCTAACTTCATCTGGTTTTTCTTAGGATCTAAATCCGCGGCAATCGCCTCGAGGGAGTTAAGAAATTCACCTGCATCTCGAGGACGTTTATCTGGGTCTCTATTAGTTGCACGGCTAATCAGATCATCGAGTGCCTGCGGAATATCTTTGCGTTTAGAGCGAGGCGGCGGAATATCTCGATTGACATGCATGTATGCGATTTGAATCGGGGTATCACCTATAAATGGTTTCTCGCCCGTCAACATTTCAAAGGCCACAATTCCAACGGCGTAAACATCACTGCGAGCATCGGCAATACCGCGTTGGACCTGCTCGGGGGATAGGTAGGAGACCGAGCCCAAGATGACACTTGATTCTGCCGTCATGGTAGAGCCAATAATCTCACCACGCGCTAAACCAAAGTCTGCGATCTTAATACGCCCCTCTTTCGAGATTAAGATGTTTTCAGGTTTCACATCTCGGTGCACGATTCCAATTGCATGAGCTGCAGCAAGAGCGCTAAGAATCGGTGTCAAGTAATTCATTGCATCTTTGATTTCAAATCGCCCGCGCTCATTGAGATATTCGCGCAGCGTGCTTCCTTCGATTAACTCCATGACCAAAAACACCGCGGGTACACCATTTTGGTTCCACCCCTGATCTTGTACGGCGACGATATTGGGGTGCGAAAGTGCTGCCGCAGCCTTTGCCTCGCGAATAAATCGACTGACAAATGCATCATCTTGGGCCAAATGGGGATGCATAATCTTCACTGCAACTTTACGATCTAAACGTGTATCCATCGCTTCATAAATCGAAGCCATTCCACCATTAGCGACCTGTCGAATTAATTGATAGCGGCTATCAATGAGTTCACCCGATAGATCCGACATGTGGTGAATTTTATGGATTCGAGCTTAAAGAAGGGCTCGGGGCGCGCCCATTAGGCCTGTGAAGTAATAATGTGGTCGGCATGCAAGCGGGTTGCATCACGCGCAAAGTGTGCATCTTGCGTGATCTGCCATCGACGCATCTGACTTTCTATTTCGAAACCATCACGTTGTAGAACTCGGGCCAATCCGATTTCGGACTCGATATCTAGCCAGTACAGGGTAGCGCCGGCATCACGTACTACTTTTTGCCCCGCACCGACTCCTTCAAGTATCACAATCTGACTTGGTTGAAAGCTGCGAGTTGAGTCAAAGCCCATAGTGCTCCAGTTAAAAATTGGAAGAGTGAAGACGCTCTTAGTTTTATAGGCCTGAAGAATTTCAGCCAAAGTAGAAGTGAGAGCATCACCAAGTGCGTCATCCCAGCCATCGTATAAATCGTCCATATGAATAACGACAACTGACTTATCGGCTGAGAACTCTGCAAAAAACTTGGCAGCCAAAGTTGTTTTACCGGCACCGGCTGGTCCATCAATTGCTATAAGTGTCATTCCAGCGCTTCCAACCGACTACTGCAACTACTGTAAATGCGAAGTAGAGAAGTGCCGTAAACCAATAGCCAAGTACTGCATATTGAATCGTGCCTGCTATATCAACTATGAGCCATAAAATCCACGACTCTATCTTTTCGTAGACCATGAGTATCTGTGCAATCAGACTTGCAACGAGTAAAAATGCATCAGACCATGTGGCAGCAGCACCTAGGTGAGAGAGCACAGGTGTAAGAAGTGAAACAGAGACGATTGTCGCCATCGCCCATATCGCCCTATTACGATTTGATAACGCACCAGGCTTTGCTCCAGTGGGTGCCCAACCTCGCCAACCCCATACTGCGGCAACTATAAAAACAATCTGTAGCGCTGCACTTGCAAAGAGATCGGCCTGATAGAAAAAGACCATATAGAGAGCGCTACTGGCCGCCCACCATGGCCATGTTATGCGCTTACCTGTTGTTCCAAGCCACACACCGATAAATGAAACTACCGCCGCGAGTGACTCCAAGATTGATACGTCATAACCCCAAGCAGTAAAGAGAGTTGTTGACATTGAAGTAAGTCCTTTCCGAATCCGCATTATCGGATCGGTCAAACGGTCGGTCTGAATTTCAGACCCTCTCAGCCTTTGTGGGCTCCCGTGTTTTATAGAGTAGCGTAAAGATGTGAAAAACCTTGGTTATATGGCGATGATCCTCTTCACAGTCTTTGGCTCATTTTGGCTGGAACTCTTTCTTAAAATCTCAGTTCTCACGCAGATCCTTCGGCTAGTCAAGGCAATCACTCCCGTAGCATTTCTATTTATCGCCTGGGATGCCTATGCCATTCGTAGTGGCCATTGGACTTTTGATAGTACTCAAATCCTAGGAATCTTTGGACCGTTCCGTATTCCACTTGAGGAGTACCTGTTCTTTATCTTTGTACCCATAGCGGCCATTATGACAATTGAAGCGGTTCGAAAGGTCAAGCCAGAGTGGCGGGTCCATAAATGAGCTATACCCAATTAGCTATCGCTGCAGTCATATGCGCAGTTGTCTTTGATCTGCTAGTCGCAAAGACTCACTTGTTAGCGCGTAAACTCTTTTGGACATCCTATGCAATCGTTATCGTCTTTCAATTACTGACAAACTGGTGGCTAACCTCGCGAAATATTGTGATGTATGACCCTGCAGTTATCACCGGAGTTCGTATTGCATCGGCGCCAATCGAAGATTTACTCTTTGGATTTGCCTTAGTCCTTGGGGTTTTATCTAATTGGATACGCTTAGGCGCTTTAGAAAAGCGACGCTAGCAACGCGTAAACGTCGGGCAGTAGATGTCTTGGCACGCTTATTAAAGATGTCATAACCAATCTTTTCAACCTCATCGACGATTCCGCAGTAGAGCGTGCTTGCCGCTTCAATACATGGGCGACTAGCAGCCTCTAGCATCTTTATTCCAGGAGTAGCTTCGGCCTGAAGTTGGCGTACTCGTGCGATCTGAAACTTTAAAGCCTCAATAATCTGCGGAGTTAGTACACGTGCCTCTAGCATCTGGCGGCTCACCCCACACTGGGCTAATTCATCTAGGGGTAGGTAGATACGCCCACGATCTAAATCCTCACCGACATCGCGAATAAAGTTAGCTAATTGAAAAGCTATTCCCAGCTTCTTGGCACACTCGTATGCACCCTCTTCAAGAACGCCTAATACGGGCACCATTTCAAGACCTATCACAGCGGCCGAACCGTAGACATACTCCAATAAATCCTCATATGTCTGGTATTCGGTAACTGTTAAATCCATAGTCATTGAATGGAGAAAGGCCTCAAAGTGAGCATGAGGGATATGAAAGCGATTCACGGTATCGATGAGTGCGCGGCCCACTGCATCATCACTTCTTCCACTCGCTAAGTCGTGAAGAATTTTATCTCCCCACGTACTTAAAGCTTTGGCCTTTTCTTCAACTGTGAGCGTTGAGGCTAGATCATCGACTATTTCATCGGCATATCGGGCAAAGCCATAGAGTGCATGTACATAAGGGCGCTTAGATTTTGGTAAAAGCAGAGTTGCTAAGTAATACGTCTTGCCGTGAAGAGCATTTAATCTCTTACACTCAGCATAGGATGCTTGAAGTTCATCCATTTATTTAACTGGTCCGACGATTCTCTCTGCTGCAAGTCGACCTGAGATCAAGACCATTGGAACACCAACACCGGGTTGGGTTCCAGATCCTGCAAAGACAACGTTTTCGATTCCGGCTGCCATGTTGCGCGGCCTAAATGGACCAGTTTGGAAGAAGGTATGGGCGCATGCAAATGGCGCACCCTGCTCCATACCTTGGTTTTTCCAATCCAGAGGAGTTGTTAAAACCTCAGTTTCAATCCCATCCCCAAAATCGGTGTAACCACGTTGTTCAAGAGTTTCTACCATGTGATCACGATAAGGCTTTGCTTGCTTGGTCCAGTCAATATCGGCACTGAGGTTAGGGGTTGGAAAAAGTACGTAGTAGGAAGTCTTGCCAGCAGGTGCCAAAGATGGATCATCAAGTGAAGGAATAGTTACAAGCACGCTTGGATCACTCATTAACTTCTTCTGCTTAATGAGTTCATCAAATACACCATCCCATGACTTACCAAAGTGAATGTTGTGATGAGCTGCAAAGTCATATCTCTTTGTTGATCCCACCAACATAGTTACGCAGGAAGGGGAGTAGTTCAGACGCTTTACATTCAACGGAGTTTTACCCAAAAGATCTCGCCAAGCAACAGGTAAATCAGGGTTCAAAATCACAGCATCACATTCAATTCTCTGACCATCTTCTGTGATGACAGCCTTTGCTCGTCCATTTTGCACATCTACCTTTGAAACTGTTGTGCTGTATTTGAATTCAACTCCGTGCTTCTGTGCCGCCGCTGCCATGGCGCGCGGAACTGCGTGCATCCCACCCTTAGGAAAGAAAACACCGTTAACAGAGTCCATGTATGCAATTACGGCATAGATTGCTAAGGCTTGTTGTGGGCTAACTCCTGCATACATTGCCTGGAATGAGTAGACCTTCTGAAGACGTGGATCCTTCATGAACTGATTTACTTTTGGTGAAAGTTTGCGGAAACCACCTAGAGCGATCAATCGTGCAAGGTTTGGTGTTAAGAGATTAAGGGGGCTATCAATATTGCGATCAATGAAGTCATTCATTTCATACTTATATAGCTTTGTAACAAACTCTACGTATCGGGCATAACCTGCAGCTTCCTCTGGACTGATCTTGTCTGCAATTTCTGCCTCCATTTGTGCCGTATTTGCATGCACATCTAATTGGGATCCATCTGCATAAAAGGCACGGTACAACGGAGAGACGGGCATCAGTTCAACCCAGTCCTTCATCTCTTCTCCGACGCAACTAAATGCATCTTGAATCAAAGATGGCATTGTTAAAACAGAAGGACCAGTATCAAATGAATATCCATCTTTTTGCAGTAGGCCACTTCGACCACCTGGCACAGACTCACGTTCAATAACAGTTACTTTGCGTCCAGCACCTGCTAATCGAAGCGCCGCACTCAGTCCTGCATATCCCGCCCCGACGATTACAACATGATCGGTTGGGCCTTTAACACGTGCAACCATCTAGGAGCTCCTCTTAGTAGCTATTTTCGCGAGTTCACGGAGCAAGGAATCTGCTTGTTCTGAAATAAGTTCATTATCTGCTGCCCTGAGCGCTTCTTCGGTAAGTTGATCAATCATGGATTCAAGCTTTTGCCGTGCCCCAGATGATGTGATTATCTCCTGCACAATCGATACTCCATCTGCATCTAAATCAGGATCACCAAAGTATTTCTTAATCTCTTGGCGCATTGAATCACTACATTCGAGATCAGTGAGCGCAATCAAGACGGTTCGCTTTCCCTCTCGCAAATCATCTCCCGATGGCTTGCCCGTATCGTTTGGTTCACCAAAGACACCCAGTAAATCATCGCGGTACTGAAATGCCTCACCAAGTGGCAGACCATAGGCTGAAAGTGCGGCTATGAGTTCGGGGGATTGGCGACCTGAAAGAGCGAGGCCAATGTGCAATGGTCGCTCTATGGTGTATTTACCAGATTTATATCGCGCGATTTTTATGGAGCGTTGTAGATCAGTAGTTTTCTGAGTTTGTTCGTGAATATCTAAAAACTGCCCAGCCATTAACTCAACGCGCATCTCATCATGAATTGGTGAGACATCATGGAGCTGTTGATGAGAAAGACCTGCTTCATTGAGCATTTGACTCGACCAGACTAAGGCTAAATCGCCGAGCAAAACCGCAGCGGCAAGACCGTAGGCTGGAGCAAATCCCTCAAGCTCATCTTGGACATGTATAGATTCAAAGTGGCGGTGTATAGATGGCTTGCCTCGCCGTGTATCTGAACCATCCATTAGATCATCGTGAATGAGTGCGCAGGCCTGCAGAAGCTCCAGGCTTGCAATGGCTTTAATGTCAGGGGCCGATATCTCTGCACCCGTGCTCAGATATCCGCTATATGCAAAGAGAGGTCGCAGGCGCTTGCCGCTATCGAGTAGAAAAGATGAGAGCGCAGTAGATACAGGGGATAAATCACCTGAGATTGCTTGCAGAAAAGCAGTCTGCTCGCGTAGAAATTTTGATAACTCAATCTCAACGGCATCACGAATCTCTTGTAGTGCTGCCTTGGCCTCTGTGCTCACTCCTTAACGGTACCCTCTGCCTATGGTGGTTCGCACGTCAGAAGAGTTCATCGCTAGGTGGAGTTCATTACACAACGATGCTCCAGTCAAGGGCGTTGTGGCTTGGTGGCTTAAGATCTCTTACCGCTTCGGCTTAATCGCTACATTGCTAAGAATTTCTCCTAATGTTTTAACGCTGCTGGGCTTGGTGAGCGCTGCCATGACCGCGCTCACTGCTATATCGTGGTGGGCGGTTTTCTTTCTAGTCTTCTCACTCTTTTGTGATGGAATCGATGGCAGTGTCGCGATATTCCAGAAGCGTGAGAGCGCATGGGGTGCAACTCTTGATTCAGTTGTCGATCGCGTGAGTGAGGCTTTCTGGTTATATGCCCTCTATGTAATCGGTATTCCAGCATGGCTTGCCATTACTTTGTGGAGCATCGCAGCTTTTCAGGAGTATGCACGTGCGAAGTTGAGTTCATTGGATATTGCAGATATCGGTGTTGTTACTCCAGCCGAGCGACCAGTGCGTGCGAGCTTTCTCTTTATCACTTTAATTATGTATCAACTGGCTATCCCCGGTGTTGTATTTTTAGCCTATGGATTCTTGGCCTTACAGGTAGTGAGCTTTATTTTGGTCGTGCGCTTTGCGCGATCCCAACTGCATTAGCAACTAATTCACCGCTTATTCCAACTAGAGGCAATCCACCCCCTGGATGAGCCGAACCTCCAACGCAGTAAAGGCCTTTAATCGGTGAGCGGTTCTTTGCCCGCATAAAGGCGGCACGCGCTCCATTGCTAGATGTTCCATATATAGAACCTCCAGGTGCTAAGACGGTGCGCTCTAAATCAGCCGGAGTTCTAATTGTGAGTGATTCAAGTCGATCTCTTACGCTGATTCCCCGCGCCTCAATCTGATCGATAATGCCGTTGGCATATATTTGAGCAAAGTTTTCATCGCTCCAATCAAAACCATCTGCGCCATGGTGAGGGGCATTTACTAGCACAGACCAACTTTCAAGGCTTGCATCTTTGACCATCTGCTCATCGCTCGGTGCGCAGATATAGATTGTTGGATTTGCCACAGGCAATTTGGCTTCAAAAATTGAATCAAATTCGGCGTCGTAGTCCTGCGGAAATAAAATAGTGTGGTGCTTAAGCGGTGCGCTGCCATCTTTTCTTAGCCCTAGAAGCAGAGTAAAACCGGCGATAGATGCATCAGCTCTTTTAAGATTCTTGCGTACCTTACGAAGTTTTCGCTTTTCACCCTTTATTAACTGATTATAAATAAGTGCGGCATCGGCATTCGCTACAACGGCATCGGCGGCAATAATGGTGCCATCAGATAAACGAACTCCTTGTGCAACGGCTTTTTCAACCACAATCTCATCTACCGTACTATTGAAATGAAATTCAACACCTACATCGATGCAGCGTTGGTAGACCAACTGCGCAAGTGTTCCGAGCCCACCTTTGATATGCCATGCACCGAAGGCCTCCTCAACGTAGGCGATTGTCGCTAGTACTGCCGGAGCCTTACGCGGATCAGAGCCACTATATGTTGCATAGCGATCGAGAATATATCGAAGCCTTTGATCTGGTAGTTGCTCATTAGCAAAATCTCGCAGTGATTTCCATGGCGCAATCGTAAAGATATCTCGTATCAAGGTTGTGCGTTTTAAGAGGGAGAGTGGGGAGCGAAGTTCAGATTCGATAAAGGGTTCGCGCGAGACATCCCACATCTTTGTGGCACGTTTCATCATCTGCTCCCATTGCCGCGAAACATCGTCGCCATAAGCGTTACGAATCGCGTTTAGTGTGTGGTGTCGAGAAAGGTTTGCAAATGTCAGACTTGTGCCATCGGTAAATCGATAGTCAAAGGAGGGATCAACGGCCTTAATTTCACAGAGCTGACCAAGTGGTTTGCCCGTGCGGATAAAGAAATCTTTATACACGGCCGGTAACGTTAAGAGCGATGGCCCCGTATCGAATGCGAACTTACCGATCCATTCGGTGCGAAGCTTTCCGCCAAATGTATCCGATGCCTCATAGAGAGTGACTGAGTGTCCAGAGCGGGCTAATCGAGCTGCCGCAGTCATGCCACCCATACCAGCACCGATGACAACGATCTTCATATCGCCCTGCCCTTCCAGCTAATCTCTCCGCGCATGAGATACGAGTAGATAATGAGATAGATAAGCAATGTACTTGAAATCGGATGAAAGAGTGAATCGATGATTCGAGAGCGAGATCGGATGGCGTTTAATATTCGAGTACCTACCATGAGTGCAAAGGCTACCCAACCCCAAACTGAACCCGTAAGAGCAAAAACTAGTGGGGCTATACCTGTGAGAAAAATAAATAGAATTGCACACAGTGATCCGAAACTCGAACCGAAGGCATAGCGAAGTGATTTGCCATAACCTGCCTTTATTTCACTCCACGATGTATACATTCGGCACTGTGCAATGTCTGCGCCATTTACAACGACACCATGCGCGCCAGATTTCACCAATGTCCGTGCCAAAAAGACATCATCTAGCACAGCGGCTTTGACTGATTCATAACCACCGGCCAGAACAAGTGCATCTTTTCGCACAATAAAGAACTGCCCATTGGCAACTGCCATCGATGAAAACGAAGCGCGTTCAGCTATGGCAAGTATCAGCGTGCTCATCCAGGACCACTGCAAGAGTGGTTGAATCAATTGCTCACCTAGGGTTTTAGCGATCTGTCGGGGGTAGGGAGAAAGAAAATCCAAGGTGCTCGATTTCATTAAAGTAATTGACCTACTTATTGCATCAGGGGTGATGCGAACATCGGCATCGATAGAGACAATGATGTTGCCCTTGGATGCAGCCAAGAGCTGGTGTAAGGCCCAACTTTTGCCTATCCACCCCGATGGTAAGGGCGCACCTTTAATAATCTGCATATTGGTATTTCCAGATACAGCCAATCTCAAGAGCTCAAGAGTCTCATCCTCAGAGTTATCATCTAAAAAGATGAATTCAACGCTCTTGAGAGATTTCTGTGAAAGTAGCGATTGGACGAGTCCTGAAACATTCTCGGCCTCATTGCGCAGCGGCACAATCACGCTGACAGAATCCACAATCACGCTATCTGCGCGAGGTGACCTGATAGTAAAAAAATTGATGATTGAAATCAAGAGTAGGAGAGTCGGTAGAGCTATGAGCCAAAGCATAGATTTTATGGGCGCCCTAACCAGCGTGTAAAGAAGTAGGGAGTCAATACAGCACCAAAAATACCGCCGGCAAAGAGGGCAATACCCGGACGGTCAAAGAAGAAGAGATTTCCAACGATGCCTGAAAATATACTCCAAACTAAGAAGGCATCGACAGCTGAAAAAGATGCACCAACTTTTCGACGATCGCGCGGCAAAATTAAATGCAAGATAGCGATCAGGGCCATTCCAGATAAAAGCCAGCCGAAGGTATTTGACAATGGAATCTCAGGTTGAAAAGGAACATGTGCACCGTTTACTACCCATGTCCATCGACCCGATGTGACCATCAATGGATCAAGAAATAGATCCCATGCAGCCATTGCAAATCCGCCGTAGAGAAAGACCCAATGCCCTGCAACACGTCTGGATGCAACTAAAACTGGGTGCGCCATCATGACCCAGGCAAAGGGGACAACTAATGGAACAGAAAATAACTGAAAGCCAAGGTCGGGCGAGTATGAGTACTCTCCAAATGGCCATGATGTGATGACGCCGATGTGTTCGATGATGAGGGCAAAGAGAAATGTGAAGCCAAGATAGATACATACATATCGGCCACCATAAGCAAGGAGTGCATGCAAGAGCATTGCACCTGCTCCCCAATAAACCACCGCGATTGTTAGTAAGCGCAAAGCCTCACCATTAACTAAGGGATAGACAATCTGTAGACCAATTGCGATAGTTAAAACTGCGACCAACATGATATTCATACGACGTGAGATAGCCCGTCGGCGATTCCTGCGCGGTGAGTAGTGGCGGATCGACATAGATGTAAGTCTGCCCTATGTCAGGGCTTAGTCATTAATTGAGCCACGTATTTCTCGCACGGCAAAGCGGGAAAAGAGCTCCTCTGAGTACCAGTTATAGGTACTTGTGTCTGCAATCGCCTTTTGGTGCGCAGCGCCCTTATATGCAAAATTCTTAATAGCCTCACCAGACTCCCACAGTGAAAAAGTGCCCTGTAATCCAATAGGAGCTTCACCAATACCTATGGCAGATATCAATCCAGGAGCTGATTTCAACGACATTGTTACAGGTGGCACTGAACTCCAAAAACGCAGGTTTTGATGCCACTTTATGCGCGCTCGTGTAATTGCAACAACTGGGCCAGTCCAATCCTTTACTGATCCAACAAAGGGTTCTTGCTTTGCCCATTGACCATGAGAAGATATTGGTTCAAGTACGGCGCGAAATTCACTCACACTATTTTTACGCCATTGCTTCACAACGAAAGATTGATTAAAGGCATCAATGTCTTGAACTTGTGCAATCAAACCCCAGCGAAGAGCGTTGGCATCGGCAGGAGTAAAACTCTCACCTTTGCCAGTTCCTAATGATTTAAAGAATCCAATGTTTTTGGATGAACGCAATACAAAGCGATCCATGGCCATTGCAACTAGTGCAAAAGGGATGCGGCTAGGAGTGATGGTCCAGAAGTAAGCAACGATCATTTAATCGCCAACGACCATAGAGATTGCACCAGTTACTCGCGATAGTTCTGCAAAAGAGGTTGGGTAGACCGAGTGTGGGTGCCCAGCTGCTGCCCAAGCAACTTCATGTTCATTAAGTGCCACGTCTATCAAAGTTATTTCAGGCTGATTAATCCAGCCAATGGGGGAGACGCCGCCAATTGAAAAGCCAGATGCATTCTTAACAAAGTCGGCATCGGCTCGGTGCAATTTTTCAACCCCTAAGTTCTTAGCGACTAGGTCGGTATCAACACGATGGCGCCCGCTAGTAATAACTAGCAATGGATTGCCACTTGGGAGTTTGAAAACGATGGAGGATGCTACTTGTCCAACTTCAATCCCCAAAGCATTGGCAGCATCTAGTGCTGTGCGGGCAGATTCCGAGAGAATTGTGGGTTCACCAGAGCAGCCAAGCTCTTTTAAAAGCGCAGTGACCCGAAGAACTGAAGGGTTAGTTAGAACATCTTCCACGTCTTAAGCAACACGGCTCTCTAGTGTGAGTGCTGACATAAATGCATCGACTACTTCTTGCTTGCTCCAAGGTTTTGGAGCTTGAGTAATAAAGTAGTCCTTTAATGCAATCTCAGCTAACTCATCGATATCTCCTTCAACAAAACCAAGGGATGAAAGTACTGGGAATTGCAGCTGGGCCAGGATCTTTCTCACAGCATTAACGCAACGAGATCCATCTTTAGTGCCATCTTGTGGCACACCCATGGCATCGGCAATCCGATCCATCTTTTCAGGGACGATTTTGGCTTCACGTGTAAGGGTCTCAACTAAAACTAAACCAATTGTTAAACCATGTGGCACATGCTTGAGACCACCAATTGCTTGACCTAATGAATGCTCTGCTGTGCAGTCGGAGATATTCATCGTTAGGCCAGCCATCATGCTGCCTGATGACATTCCAGCGCGGGCAGTTTTATCGTTGCCATCTTTAAAGGCAGCAACTAAAGCTGGAGTCATCATGCGAACTGCCTCATACCCGATTGCATCTCCAATTGGTGTTGAGCACTTAGCGATAATTCCAGCGATCGCTTGAGCAAGAGCGTCGATGCCAGTATTTGCTGTCATAGAAGGTGGCATTGAGTATGTAAGGACCGGGTCAACAAGTGCAACTTGTGCACGTAGGTTTCCATTAGCAATTCCTGCTTTGCGGCCCGCCTCTGGATCTGAAATGACAGAGCCACCAGATACTTCTGAGCCAGTTCCAGCCGAAGTTGGAAGTGCAATCAACGGCAAAGTTGGCGCTGGATAAACAGGAGCTTTAGATTGGAACTCACGGAATGTGCAGTTGAGTTGGGCGCATAAACGTGCCGCTTTTGCAGTATCGATGACAGAACCGCCACCGAGTGCTACAACGACATCAGAGCCGGCAGCCTTGAGTGCAGCGATTGAATCATCGACCATTTGAATAGTTGGTTCACCCGCTGGCTTTTCAAACACTGTAACTGAAATACCTTGAGCGCTCTGCAGTTGGCTAATTAACTTTTCTGCAGCCGGGTTAAATCGTCCAATTCCTTCATCCACCATCAGGAAAACTTTGCTCGCACCTAGTTCGGCAATGACTGCTGGCAGAGTCTCTGCTACACCTTCTCCAAAGCGAACTTTGACTGGGAGATGGTTATTAAAGGCTGAGATGTTGTCCACGGAGAGCTCCTTGATGGGTTTGTAATAGTTGATTCTATATCGGTTATCGCTCTATGGAGTAACACAGCATCAGGCAAGCCCACTAACAATCAGGTCAGAGCTAGGATTGCCACGCTTTCCCAGTTACCGTTACGACTCTTATGAGTATTGATTTATTAATTAGTGCAACGCGTGCGCGTAAGGGGCTTTTGGCAACTTTTTTCTTTATGGGTGTTGTCTCTATGGCCTGGGTTGCTCGCATCCCTGAGATCCGTGATGCCAATGGTTTAAATAATGGACAGCTGGGATTAATCCTTATTTCAAGCACGGTTGGGGCAATCCTTGGGGCGCAGTTAACTGGGCGCCTCGTGCACTCCTATGGAACTAAAGCAGTTATTCGTATTGCAATCATCATTATGCC
>WLNU01000050.1 GCA_009699645.1 Actinomycetota bacterium
GAGACCGACGAACCTAACTAAGTAGCGATTGATTCAAGCCATGCGTTTACTCGTAGGGCGCATCGGTCGAGCCCATGGAATCCTCGGTGAGGCAACGATTGAAGTCCGCAGCGATGATCCAGATTCTCGCTTTGCCGTTGGCGAAAAGCTACAAACTGACGAGCATGGAGTTTTGAGTATTACTTCAGGACGTGTGCACAACGGTATTTTGTTGCTGGGCTTTGCAGGCTTTAGCGATCGAGATCAGATCGAAAAACTTCGGAATACGCTTTTATATGCCGATGTTGATATTAATGAAGAGCGCGATGATGCCGATGATTACCATGTCCTACAGTTAATCGGCTGCCACGCCTTTCTTGAATCAGGCGAGCTCTTTGGTGAAGTCACTGATGTGATTAATTTGCCGGGCCAAGATCTTTTGGCCATTAAAACACCAACACAAGAGGCGTTGATTCCATTTGTGCACCAACTTGTGCCAGTCGTTGATATTAAAGCCAAGCGCCTTGTTGTGATTCCACCAGATATGGATGGATCTCTCATATGAAGATTGATGCCGTAACTATTTTCCCCGACTACTTTGCACCATTGCAGTTATCGCTATTGGGCAAGGCAAGTGAGGCCGGAATTATTGATTTTCATATCCATGATTTGCGCAGCTTTGCTAGCAATAATCACCATGCAGTCGATGACACACCATATGGAGGTGGGGCTGGAATGGTGATGCTGCCAGAGATTTGGGGCCTAGCCCTTGATCCCTTGATGGTAGATGACACTGATCTTATTATTTTAACTCCTGCTGGAAAGCGCTTTGATCAGCCAATGGCAGCGCAGTTCTCTGGCGCCGCTCATATTATTTTTGCATGTGGACGTTATGAAGGAATCGATGACCGTGTTCGCCAGCACTATTCGAGTGAGCAATACTCTAAGCGCAATATCCGCGTGCACGAGGTATCAATTGGAGATTATGTGTTGGGTGGGGGAGAAGTCGCCAGCCTTGTCATGATTGAAGCAATTACGCGCCTTATGCCAGGTGTTCTTGGTAACCCAGAATCACTGAGTGAAGAATCACACAATGAAGATGGCTATCTTGAGTATCCAAACTTCACCAAGCCATCGACATGGCGCGATATCGCAGTTCCTGAGATTTTATTAAGTGGAAATCACGGTGAAATCGCTAAATGGCGCGCAGCAGCGGCAAAACAGCGAGCTGCAGATAATCTATAACTAGCGAGTAACGCTAGTTCTGCCGTAGCGTATGTCCTATGACAAGTGATGCGGCATCGATTCAAGCTCGGTTAATCCGCGATCTCGAACCCGTTGTCGCAGTCGAACTTGAGCGCCATTTAGGTGTGCAGAAGAACTGGTACCCACACGAGTATGTCCCTTGGTCTGAAGGGCGCGACTATGCCGGCCCTCTCAATGGCGATGCATGGGAGGCAAAAGATTCTCGTCTAACACCGGTGGCTCAAGACTCACTTGTTCTTAATCTTTTAACTGAAGATAACTTGCCGAGCTATCACACCGAGATTGCAATCTCTATGGGACGAGACGGTGCTTGGGGAAATTGGATTGAGCGCTGGACGGCCGAAGAGGCACGACATGGCATCGCTATTCGCGACTACTTAATGGCTACTCGAGGTGTTAATCCATACGAACTCGAAGATCTGCGTATGGCGCATATGTCACTGGGATATCAGACTCCGTATGAGAATGATATGTTGCACACAATCGCATACGTCACTTTCCAAGAGTTAGCAACGCGTATTTCTCACCGCAATACGGGCAAGATCTCTGATGATGCAATCGCTGAAAATATGATGCAGCGCATCTCCTTAGATGAAAACCTCCACATGCTTTTCTATCGCAATACCTTAGGTGCTGCCCTTGAATTAGAACCCAATGCAACTATGAGAGCCATTACTGATGTTGTCACTAACTTTGATATGCCCGGTGCCAACATGCCAGGCTTTAGTCGAAAGGCCGTACAGATTGCTCTGGCTGGAATATATGACATGCAGCTGCATTTAGATGAGGTAATCGCGCCAATCTTGCGAGCATGGAAGGTATTTGAGCGCACTGATTTATCGGGCGACGGACTCAAGGCCCGTGATGAGCTATCTGCCTTCCTGAGAAAGACTGGCGATGAAGCATCGCGATTTAATGAAAAGCGCGAACTGTATTTTGATCGCTTGGTTGCCCGTGGACAAGAGCCTCTTCGAATCATCAAGTAAGGTACGGCCCATGAGTAAGCGCGTTATCTTCATCGAGCACGACCATGCCAGTCCAGGTGGACCAATCTGGGTGCAGTTCGAGCGACGTGGCTATGAGATAACAAGATTTATTATTGTTGATAAGGACAATTTCGACACACCTAACGTCACACCCATTTGGCCAGATCTACTCGGCTTTGATGTCGTCGTTGTGATGGGCGCACAATATGCCGTCTATGACGAAGAGCGCATCGGCAACTGGTTATTGCCACAGTTGGAAAAGATGCGCGAAGTACATAACGCAGGAATTCCAGTAATGGGGATCTGCTTTGGCGGCCAACTCATGTCTAGAGTTTTAGGTGGAAGCGTCTCACGCTCTCCGCGTGCAGAGCTAGGATGGTTTGAAATCGAATCCGTTGATGAGGCTCTAATTCCACGGGGACCATGGTTTCAATACCACTGGGATCGCTTTACTTTTCCACCTGGAGCTAGGCAGATTGCACACAATGAACTATGTCCGCAGGCCTTTGTTTATGGACGCACTCTAGGAACGCAGTTTCATCCTGAAGTCGATGCCGAAGTATTGGATATGTGGCTGGCGATGGAGGGTGGATGCGCCGAGGTCGAATCTGAGGGAGTTGTGGTCGAAGAGTTACGCGCTCAGACAAAAAGCATTGAGAAGGAGAGTAATCAGCGCGGTTACGATTTAGTCAATCAATTTCTTGATCACATCGCTACCGCGCCGATTAAACTCATTTAATCATTAGAGATAAAGACGTTCTTGACTTCAGTAAATGAATCAAGTGCATCTGGTCCAAGCTCGCGTCCCAATCCCGACTGCTTAAAGCCACCAAATGGTGTCCAGAAGCGCACAGATGAGTTTGAGTTAACCGATAAGGCTCCAGTATCAATTCCGCGCGATACGCGAAGGGCTCGGCCAACATCGCGAGTCCAGATAGAACCAGATAAGCCGTATTCACTGTCATTAGCCATCGCGATCGCCTCGGCCTCATCTTCAAAGCTCATTACCGATACGACTGGTCCGAAGATCTCTTCTCGCCATGATCGGGCCTGTGTATTTTTAGGAAGTAGAACAGTTGGCGCCATCCAATAGCCAGGACCAGTTGGTGCGCTGCCTTTAAATGCAATCGGCTCATCTAAAAATGATTCAACGACATCAAACTGCTTCTTTGAAATAAGTGGTCCCATTTCAGCCGTCGCAAGATTTGGATCCTCAACCCGGAATTTTTTAACTGCGGTTTCGAAGTGCTCCATGAATGTATCGAAGGCGGATTTTTGAACCAAAATACGAGAGCGTGAACAACAGTCTTGTCCGGCGTTATCAAAGACCGCACCCGGTGCACCTGCAGCCGCCTTTGCAATATCTGCATCGGCAAAGATGATGTTGGAGCTTTTGCCACCGAGCTCAAGGGTTAGACGCTTAACTTGTTCGGCGCAGCCCACCATGATCTGCTTTCCAACGGTAGTTGAGCCGGTGAAAACGACTTTGCGCACCAATGGATGTGTGACAAAGCGATTTCCCACAACACTTCCCTTGCCTGGCAAAACATTAAATACACCCTCTGGAATTCCTGCGATTAACGCTAGCTCACCTAAACGAATTGCAGATAGTGGTGTGTACTCGGCAGGCTTTAATACAACGGTATTACCGGCGGCTAACGCCGGTGCAAAACCCCATCCTGCAATTGGCATTGGAAAGTTCCAGGGAACAATAATTCCAACGACGCCGAGTGGCTCTTTAAAAGTTACATCGATTCCGCCGGCAACTGGAATTTGACGGCCAAAGAGACGCTCAGGTGCTGCGGCGTAATACATCAGAGTGTTTGCAACGTTGTCGGCCTCCCACAGCGCATTGCCGCGGGTGTGTCCTGAGTTAGTGATTTCTATCTGTGCTAACTCTTCACGGTGATCAGTTACGACCTGTGAAAAACTGCGCAATAAGCGGGCACGCTCACCGGGTGCAATATAGCGCCATGTATCAAAGGCCTTAGCCGCCTTTGCAATCACATGATCAGTTGCCTCTAAATCTAAGTGAGCAACATTTGTAACAATTTCTTCGGTGGCAGGATTGATTACATCATATGAAGTAGACACGTTTTATTTAAAACCTTTCGAAGTTGCGGAATAATTCCCAGTCGGTAATTGCTTTGCCGTAGGCTGCAATTTCAATCTTTGCCATGTTGGCATAGTGAGCTTGCACTTCTGGACCAAAGACCTCTTTGATCCAGACACTATTTTCCCACAGCTCTAAAGCTTCAGGCATAGAGGATGGAAGGCGCGCTGAATCTGATTCATATGCATTACCTTGAAAGGCTGGCTCAAGAACCATCTTCTTATTTATTCCATCTAAACCTGCGGCAATGATGCCAGCTACTGCTAAATAAGGATTGACATCGCCACCGGCTACACGGTTCTCAAGGCGAAGAGATGGACCATGGCCGACTAAGCGAAGTGCGCACGTGCGGTTATCGCGGCCCCAGCGAATTGCAGTAGGTGCAAATGAACCCGGCACAAAACGCTTATACGAGTTGATATTGGGTGCAAAGAGAAGGGTCATCTCACGCAAATGCGCAATTTGGCCAGCGATAAATTGGCGGCCCACATCACTCATTCCCTGCTCTTTGTCTTTCTCATCGACCATCACCATCGATCCATCTAGACCACGGAAGGAGAGGTGAATATGTGAGGAGTTACCCTCTTTTTCATTTGGCTTGGCCATAAAGGTAAGCGCGTATCCCTCTTCAGATGCAATCTCTTTGGCACCATTCTTATAAATAACATGGTTATCGCAGTTTGATAAGGCATCTGAGTATTTAAAGGCAATCTCATGTTGACCAAAGTTGCACTCACCTTTGACCGATTCAACGACCATGCCGGCATTGGCCATTGAAAGTCTGATTCGGCGCAAGAGAGGCTCAATACGCGAGCCACCAAGGATTGAGTAGTCAACGTTGTATTGATTAACTGGAATGAGATTTTTGTAGCCCTTATCCCAGGCCTCTTCGTAGGTATCTTTAAAAACTACAAACTCAAGCTCAGTTCCACACATAGCCTCCATGCCAGCCTTATTGAGCGCCTTAACCTGTTTGCGCAGAATCTGACGGGGAGAGGCGACAACATCGGTGTGATCAAGCCACTGAACATCGGCCAAAACTAAAACCGCACCTGGCTGCCAATCGATCAACCGCAGCGTGTTCATATCCGGAACCAGAGCAAAGTCGCTATAGCCGCGCTCCCACGAGGACATTTCATAACCAGCGACGGTATTCATATCAACATCAACGGCCAACAGATAATTACAGCCCTCAGTGCCGTGCTTTAAAACCTCATTTAAAAAGAACTGACCATGGATGCGCTTGCCAGTTAAGCGGCCCTGCATATCGGTCATAGCCACTACAACGGTATCTATCGAACCGTCTGCTACACCTGCTTTTAATGCTTCAAGCGACATTGATTTCATAGGGTGATGCTATCTATTTCCGAGCGTTAAATCTACAAAGAGAAACCCCTGCCGCTTACACGACAGGAGTTTCTAGTATTAGCTCTCTTTTATGAGTTGATATTGCTGCGCGGTCCCGTAAACCACTTCTTGGCCGACAGACTCCACCAAAGCCAGAGAATAATTAACGCGCCACCTGTAATCAATGGTGCGTAATTAACTGCAGTCCAAGTGAAGTCTTTGTTTCCTGGAGTTCCAGCGGGTGAGAACGGCAAGATAAAGTAGACACATATGATTGCAATTTCAGCAACTGCAATAGTGCCCATCCACTTATATTTAGATCCCAGTGTCCATGGACCAGGCTTAAATGAGTCACCAGCCTTTAGTCGCAGGTAAATTGGGATAATAAATGCGAGGTAGAGAGAGATTACGCAGACCGATACAACTGCATAAAATGCAGTTGGTGCACCGGTTGGACTCTTCCAGAGTGCTGGCAGAGTCATCACGATTCCACTTACTGCCGATGCCACGACGGCATTTAATGGAACTTGGTGCTTGTTGACTTTCTTCCAAAGGTTACCCCCAGGAACTGCGCCATCTCGCGAGAATGCAAACATCATGCGTGAACATGAGGTTAAGCAGGCAGTAACGCAGAAGATCTGACCTGCAGTTGTAATTATCATGACCGTCTTAAATGCAATACCTCCACCAAGTGCGGTATAGAGAATTGCAATGACAGAGCCTCCACCAAATGGGTTAACGGCAGGGTCGAAGGAGCTAATGACATCTACCTTAGTTGCTGCAAATAGAAATGCCATAAGCAAGATGTATCCACCGATTGCAGAGTAGAAGATTGATTTCCAAATTCCTTTAGCAGCGTTGATGTCAGCGCCTTGAGTCTCCTCAGAGAGGTGAGCCGATGCATCGAAGCCGGTGATTGTGTACTGAGTGAGCAAGAATCCAAGTGGAAGAACATAGAGCCAGTAGGAGTTATCACCAAAGCCAGAGCTATTGATTCTGGTCGTGTACATCCACGAGAGAGTCTGGTGATCACTAGGAACGATAAGAAGGATTCCAACGACAAGAGCGGCACCGAATACGTGCCACCACACTGAGATGTTGTTAAAGAGTGCGAGTAGATGCCCGCTGTAAATATTAATCAGCGTTACTACCAGAATAATTGCTAAGAATAGGAAGAATTGCTGTTTGATGTAATCGCCACCAAGGAAGCTAGTTGCATAATCGGGCCACTGAGATCCGATGAGAACATTCATAAAGCTTGCTGCGCCGTAACCGACTGAGGCGGTCACTGATACGAGGCCAATTAAGTTCAGCCAGCCCGTAAAAAATCCAGCCTTTGGGCCACCGAGTTTTGATGCCCACCAATAAATTCCACCCGATGTTGGATATGCCGAGGCAAGCTCTGACATACAAAAACCGATAATCAGAATGAATAGTGAGATAAGTGGCCAGCCGATTGAGATCGCTATCGGTCCACCGTTATTCCATGCCTGAGCAAAGGTTGTGAAGCAGCCTGCCAAGATTGAGATAATTGAAAATGAGATTGCGAAGTTTGAAAAACCTGACCAACTGCGATTTAACTCTTGTTTGTAACCGAGTTCAGCTAGTCGTTTTTCATCGTTGTTTGTAATTGCCAAGATGTACTCCTTCTTGAGCCTCTGGGGTGTAGCATTTCTACTCCTAGTGTGACGCAAGCGAAAGGGGTTTTCGCAAAAATGTGCCGATTAATGGGCTACGTGTCGCCAAATAAAACCTCTTTTCCCGCCATTGTGGGAGATAAATTCTCTGATTTTGTCGCGCTCTCCTCGGTTCACTGTGATGGCTGGGGCCTTTCCACCGTTGATCAAAGTGGTAGCCATATTGTCTTAAATAGAAAGGTCGAAGCTGCGGCAGCGAGTAGTACTTTCGATGCAACAGTTGCTAAAAATATCGCCGATGGTGCGCTGCTTCATCTGCGCTGGGCGACGAAGGGAATATCGATAAGCGAGAATAACACGCACCCATTTGTCTATGGTGATTACTCCTTTATTCATAATGGCTCAATCTTTCCCCCCGATGTCATTGCTCCC
>WLNU01000051.1 GCA_009699645.1 Actinomycetota bacterium
ATCTCTCTTTCGTATCGGGGCTAGCGCCCTGTTAAATGATTTATTAATGCAGCGCATGAAACTCGATGATGGCTACTACGCTAGTCCTGCCTACGTGACGATTGATTGATGGGGAGCCCAGTGAGCTTTGACTATGCACCAGCACCTGAATCAAGGGCCGTTGTCTTGATTAAGCCTAAGTACGGCCACTTTATCGGCGGTAAGTTTGTTGCAGGAAGTAATCACTTTCCAACGATTAACCCCGCAACTGAAGAGGTTTTAAGTCAGATTGCATTGGCTGGTAAGGCAGAAGTTGATGCGGCAGTGAAAGCTGCACGCAAGGCCTATACAACTACGTGGTCAAAGATGAGTGGCAAAGAGCGTGGTAAATACCTATTCCGCATCGCACGCATCATGCAGGAGCGCGCACGCGAATTTGCTGTGCTTGAAACATTAGATAATGGAAAGCCAATCCGCGAATCACGCGATGTCGATATTCCACTGGCAGCGGCGCACTTTTTCTATCACGCAGGGTGGGCCGACAAGCTCGAATTCGCAGGCCTTGGCACTTCGACTAAGCCGCATGGCGTTGCAGGCCAGATAATTCCCTGGAACTTTCCATTACTGATGTTGGCATGGAAAATCGCTCCTGCCCTTGCTGCAGGCAATACCGTAGTTCTCAAGCCCGCCGAAAGCACATCCCTTACTGCACTTTTATTTGCCGAAGTCTGCCAACAGGCAGAGCTTCCAGCCGGTGTTGTTAATATCGTTACAGGTGATGGATCAACTGGTGCTCTCATCGTTAACCATCCCGGTATCGACAAGATTGCATTTACTGGATCAACAGAAGTTGGAAAGATTATCGCCCGCGCAGTTGCGCCAACACACAAGAGCGTGACTCTCGAACTCGGCGGCAAGGCTGCCAACATTATTTTTGAAGATGCAGCAATCGATGAGGCGATCGAAGGTATCGTTAACGGAATCTTCTTTAATCAGGGGCATGTCTGTTGCGCAGGATCACGTCTAATCCTGCAGGAAAATATCGCCGAGGAAGTGCTAGAAAAGTTAAAGAAGCGAATGTCTAAAATTCGTGTGGGCGACCCTATGGATAAGAACACTGATTTAGGTGCAATTAATAGCAAAGAACAGTTACTTAAGATTCGCGAGCTATCAGCATCAGGTGATGCCGAGGGCGCACAGCGGTGGAGTGCACCCTGCGAACTACCTGCAAAGGGCTTTTGGTTTGTGCCAACTATCTTTACCGGCATTACACAGTCCCATCGCATCGCACGTGAAGAGATTTTTGGGCCAGTACTCTCAGTCTTAACATTTAGAACCCCTCAAGAGGGTATAGATAAGGCTAATAACACCCCCTTCGGTCTCTCTGCCGGTATCTGGAGTGAGAAGGGCTCGCGGATTTTTTGGGCCAGTCAACAGCTTCGCGCTGGAGTGATCTGGGCTAATACATTTAATAAGTTTGATCCAACTTCACCTTTTGGTGGTTACAAAGAGTCTGGTTGGGGTCGCGAGGGTGGACGACATGGCTTAAGTGCATATCTGAAGGGAGTTGGCCATGAGTAATCGCATCGATGTCAAGAAGACATATAAGTTATTTATTAATGGGACATTTCCCCGCACCGAATCTGGCCGCACCTATGAGATTAAAAGCGCTAAAGGTGTTTTTATTGCCAACCCTTGTTTGGCATCACGCAAAGATTTAAAGGATGCCGTTGTCGCTGCCCGCGCAGCGCAATCTGGTTGGAACAAGGCTTCGGCCTATAACAAGGGGCAGATTCTCTATCGCATTGCTGAGATGTTAGAGGGACGTCGCGGGCAGTTTGTCGATGAGATTGTTTTAGTCGCGGGTGCGACAAAGTCAAAGGCTGAGAAAGAGGTTACAGATTCAGTAGATCGTTTAGTCTGGTATGCCGGTTGGAGCGATAAACTCTCATCGCTATCAGGAGCTCTTAATCCAGTTGCAGGTCCCTATTACAACTTCACTGTGCCAGAGAGCATGGGTGTGATCGCAGCTATCGCACCTGAAGTTCCATCACTACTTGGTTTAATCGATGCAATTGCACCTATCATCGTAGGTGGAAATACTGTTGTGGTCTTGGCCAGCACTAAGGCGCCACTTTCTGCAATGAGCTTTGCCGAAGTAATTGCCACTAGTGATGTCCCAGCCGGTGTTATCAATATCTTGACCGGTAAAAAAGATGAGATTGCACCGTGGATGGCATCACATATGGATATCGATGGCTTTGATATTTCAGGTCTTGCCGCCAAATCACATGGCGCCATTCGTATCGCAGGGGCTGAAAACTTAAAGCGCATCTATAGTTTTAAATCGGCCGATCCAGGACGGATTCTGGCATTTTTAGAAAATAAGACTGTCTGGCATCCGATAGGGCTCTAAGAGCGCCCCTTTTCAATGGTTGTGAGCCATAACTGGCGCACGGCCTCAACATCTAGATCCATAACAACTCGCACCTTTGCCGAATCCTCAAGTGCTAATGGCTCTAGATCTTTAAGGAAGGCATCGCGCCGATCGCAAATAGTCTGTCCCCGCGCCGGCCCCGATGATGTATCGACTACTACATCAAACATTTCAGTAGTAAATAACTCAGGGTGAATTACACATGCGACTGCGCCGTAGTCACCAAGAGTTACTGGCGATGTATGTAGGCGCTCAATAAATGCTTCAATGAGTGAGCCTGCGAACTGTGGGGCCGAATCTGATGAAGATTTCAAACGAGCCGCTTCTTTACTCGTAATTCCAGGACGCATAAAGACATCTAGACCATACATTGTTATTGGTACCCCGCTTTGAAAAACAATTGCTGCAGCTTCTGGGTCGTGCCAGATATTGAACTCAGCGGTAGCAGTTGCATTGCCGGCAGATGCTGAACCACCCATTAAAACTATTCGATGAATTTTTTTGGCCGTCTCCGGAAAAGCTCTCAAGAAGAGTGCGATGTTTGTAAGCGGTGCAACCGGTACTAATGTCACTGGATCTTTCGAGCCTTCAATTAAATCACGCAGTAGTTCAACGGCAGATCTAGAATCTACTCTTCGATGAGATGGTGCTATTCCAAGATCACCCATTCCATCGGCCCCATGAACGTACTCTGCGTACTGAGATTCTCCTAGCAATGGACGTACGGCTCCACGAGCAACTGGAATTTCATTAGCCCCAGCGGCATCTAAAACCTTCAATGTATTTTCGACAACCTGATCAACGTTTGTATTGCCATCTACACACGTTATGCCTAAAAGATTGATGCCTGGGTGCATCGCTGCAAATAACACGGCAAATGCATCATCGACGCCAGTATCGACATCTAAAATGATTGAAGTTTTATTCATACGCGGTAGCCTATCGCTATGGGTAAAGCTGTAGTCGCTGTTGTTGGCAGCGCGATGATGGACTTGATTGCCTATTCCCATGTTTTACCTGAGCCCGGAGAAACTCTCATTGGTGATTTTTTCTCAACTGGCTTCGGTGGGAAAGGAGCTAATCAAGCCGCTATGGCCGCTAAGTGTGGGGCCGAAGTCCACTTCATTGGCAAGCTTGGTCGCGATGTATTTGGTGATTCAATTGCAGAAAACTTTACATCTCTTGGAATTCAGACAACGTACATGGAGCGATCGGATTCGCCAACTGGGGTTGCGCCCATCTGGGTTGATGGCAATGGTGAGAACAGAATTATTATTATTCCAGGTGCTAATCTTGAGATTGAGAGCAAAAAAGCAGTCGCTGCAGTTAATTCGATTGCAGATTTATCCGTAGTAATTGCACAATGTGAAATCAAGCAAGAGGTAACGCTGGCAGCATTTCGTGCTGCTAAAGCCAGGGGCTGCACAACAATTCTCAATCCTGCACCATTTGAACCACTTAGCTCCGAACTTTTAGAGCTCACTGATTGGTTAATCCCAAATGAGACTGAGTTCCGAGAGCTCCATGGTGAGTTACCATCAAGTGATCAGATTCTTCAAAGCTCAAGGCCTGGCAAAATCTCAATTGTTACTCTTGGTGCACTCGGTGCCGTGTTAGTGGGTGCAGATAGATCGATTGTTCGCATAGCCGCTCCAGTTGTTAACGCCGTTGATACAACCGGTGCCGGTGATGCCTTCGTAGGTGTTTTCGCATATGCTTTAGCCAACGGTATGGAGCCAGTGGATGCAGTGGCACTTGGAGTTAAGGTTGCATCCTTAACTGTTACTAGAAAGGGCGCGCAATCCTCTTATCCAACTCAAGCAGAGATTGCTACGCTCTCATAACCTCGTAATACAAAGGTTGGTCTACGCACTGGCTCTTTAGCAAGTGACATATCTGGATATTTCTCCCACAACGCTGGTAACGAGACGCTCATCTCTAAACGGGCAAGTGGGGCTCCTAAGCAAAAGTGAATCCCTGCGCCAAAGCCGATATGAGGATTTGGATCACGCGTTATGTCCATCTCATCGGCTCTTTCAAATATCGCTTCATCACGATTAGCTGAGCCAATGAGTGCTGCAATCTTCTGCCCCGCAGCGATTTCTACCCCGCCGAGCTCGGTATCTTTGGTGGCCGTACGTTCAAATAACTGCAGCGGGGCATCAAAGCGCATGAACTCTTCTACTGCCGTATCGGTATGGCCCCGTGGATTTTGGCGCAGTAGCTCCATCTGATCTGGCCGACGTAGTAGTTCAACCATTCCATTACCAAAAGCGTTAACACTGGCTTCGTGGCCAGCGTTTAATAACAGAATGCAGGTGGCGATGAGCTCTTGCATATTTAATTTTTCGCCATTCTCTTCAACTATTACTAAATCGGTTATGAGATCGCTTCCAGGATTCTTTTTACGAAGCTCGGCTAATCCCCGAACATATTCGGCAAACTCACTGGCCGCTTTATTTGCCTCGATCTGATACTGCTCTGAAGGATTTACTTCATACATCTTTACTATCGCCTGTGACCATGGACGCAGTAAATGCTCGTCAGAGATTGGAAAACCTAATAAATCTGCAATGATTTTTACTGGCAATGGTTCGGCATAGTCTGCGATTAAATCAAAGCTCTGGCCCGATTTAATCTTTATATCAATGGCAACTAGTAACTCGGTAGTAATACGCTCAATTGTAGGGCGCATTGACTCAATCTTGTTTCTATTAAAAGCTTTAGCAACGAGTCCACGCAGACGCGTGTGCTTAGGCGGCTCACTATCCAAAATTGAATCTGAGTGCAGCCAATTAAATGTATCCCACTCAAACTCTGGATTCTTATCTATGAAGATGCGCCCTAAGGATTTATTGCGAAAGACATCGTTAGCATCACCATGACAGGCCGCTAGAAAGATGCCCAAGCCATCATGCCACACTGGTTTGCCAAAGCTACGTAACTCTTTTAATCCAGCATAAGGGTTGGCGACAAAGGCTGGATCGTTAAAATCGATCATTACTCCGATGCGATTTTCTGATAGCCAGGCTTAATAACACTCTCAATAATCTTTAAACGATCTGGATATGGGATAAAAGCGCTCTTCATGGCGTTAATAGTCACTCGTTGGAGCTCAGTGAAATCCCAATTAAAGGCCTTTACCGCCTCACTCATTTCAAATGACATCGAAGTCTGACTCATTAATCGGTTATCGGTATTAAGAGTTATGCGAAAACGAAGTTTAGCTAGCAGGCCAATAGGGTGCTCGGCATAGCTTTTTGCCGCCCCTGTTTGCAGATTAGATGTTGGACAGAGCTCTAATGGAATCCGCCGATCACGGACATAGGATGATAACTGTCCAAGTTTTGGTTCAGGACCAGAGAAATCAATATCATCGATGATTCGTACTCCGTGACCTAAACGTTCGGCACCGCAGAGTTGAATCGCCTCCCAAATCGATGGCAGACCGTATGCCTCACCTGCGTGAATTGTGAAGTGTGCATCTTCCTTGCGCAGGTAATCAAATGTCTCCTTCTGATCACTTGGCGGAAATCCATCTTCAGGTCCGGCGATATCAAAGCCCACAACTCCTAAATGGCGATACTTAACTACAAGTTCGGCAACCTCTTGTGAACGTTTGTTCTGGCGCATTCCACAGAGCAGTGAGAACACCGCTATTTCGTGGCCTTCAGCCTTTGCCTCGGCCATCCCTTGTTTATAGCCTTCAAGTGTTGCCTCAACTACATCTGACATTGTTAAGCCTTTTTCAGTAAACAACTCTGGTGCCCCGCGAACTTCAGCGTAGACAACACCATCGCGTGCAAGATCGAGTGCGCACTCACGTGCAACTCGAATAATATCTTCGCGTCGCTGCATCACAGCGATTGTGTGAGAAAAAGTCTCTAAGTATCGAACGAGTGAACCAGAGTCACACGATTCTCTAAACCATGTGGCAAGTTCGGCTGCATCCTGCGTTGGCAAAGCTGTGTAACCGATCTCTGCAGCGATATCAATAATAGTTTGTGGTCTCAGGCCACCATCTAAGTGATCGTGTAATAGAACCTTAGGGACGCGCTTGATTTGGTCGGCAGTTGGAGAGCTATTCATCGCCATTTTTTTCTGGCCCCTTAATCAGTTATTCGCTCAATTATAAGCGGCAATCTATCTATCTTTTCACCAGCGGCTAAATTGCCGATTGTGACACTACCGACTAGAGATTCTTGCGCACGCGCAAAGGCTGCAGGTGTATCGGTATGTAAAGTAAATAGAGGTGCACCATTTTTGACATTATCTCCAGGCTTAGCGTGAATTTCAATGCCTGCACCTGCCTGCACCGCTTCACCTTGTCGAGATCGCCCAGCACCTAGACGCCATGCGGCAAGACCCACTTTCATCGCATCCATAGATAAAACAGTTCCAGTGGAGTGTGCAGTAATAGTTAGCTTCTCCTTTGCAACTGGAAGCTTCGCATCGGGATCTCCGCCTTGAGCACTAATCATCTGGCGCCAGACATCCATCGCTTTGCCATTTTTAAGAGCGGCGGCAGGATCAGCACCTTTAATTCCTGCAAGCTCTAACATCTCTTGGGCAAGCAAAACTGTGAGCTCAATGACATCTGATGGCCCACCGCCGGCAAGAACTTCAATAGATTCGCGCACTTCAAGTGCGTTACCTGCAGTTAAACCCAGTGGGATATCCATTGCTGTAACAAGTGCAACGGTATTGACGCCTGCGCGCTTTCCAAGACCGACCATTACATGGGCTAACTCTGCAGCTTTTTTAGGATTGCTCATAAATGCACCGCCGCCAGTCTTAACATCTAAAACTAAGGCGTTCGTTCCTTCGGCAATCTTCTTACTCATAATCGATGATGCGATAAGTGGAATCGCCTCAACCGTTGCAGTGACATCACGCAGTGCATATAACTTCTTATCTGCCGGTGCTAAACCAGCACCTGCAGCACAAATGACAGCGCCACAATCCTGCAAAACTTTTAACATCTCGTCATTTGATAACGATGCACGCCAACCAGGGATTGACTCCAATTTATCTAACGTGCCACCCGTATGTCCAAGTCCGCGTCCCGATAACTGTGGGACTGCCGCACCGCATGCTGCAACTAGCGGCGCTAAAGGCAAAGTGATTTTATCTCCCACTCCTCCAGTTGAATGTTTATCTACCGTTGGACGAGATAGGGCCGACCAGTTCATACGCTCGCCGCTATTAATCATCGCATCGGTCCAGCGAGAAATCTCACGCAGATCCATACCATTTAA
>WLNU01000052.1 GCA_009699645.1 Actinomycetota bacterium
ATTGCTTTATTTTCTCCACATCGGTGCTTCCACCACGCACAAGGCCCATGTATGCAGAAGAGACTTCTGAATAAGTTGCAGGCTTGCCCATCACAGCAATAGCCGATCCCTTCATGTGTTCCCAGATGTATAGATCTGAATAATCACGAGCCATTTCACCGTTGGTTACTTGCATACCAGCCCATTTAAGAAGCTGATCTTTGGTATCAGCTGGCATGCCGGCTGCATCCGGAAATGCGATATTTTGATTTTCTAACTGACTCTGCACTGAGTCATTGGCAAAGGCTGCACCAAAGTTGAGCAGTCCACCAAAGATCAAAAGTAGTGCTGCTAATCCCAGGCCGACATATGAGACAAGCTTGTCAAAAATTCTACGTTTCATTGTATTTCTCTCTCCCTGTTGTGCATCAAATGGTTAATCAATGCAGTTCCATGTCTACTCCGTGAGTAGATGAGATGAGATCAAAAGTGCGAGGGTCAGCACTCGATGAAAATTACAGAGTGGCTACCCTCAAATAAATGTGATTTGAAGAACAAGACTTAATCAATATGACGGTTACACACAGCTTTTCCATCTGGGCCGACTTCCAAATGTAAGCAAGGAAGATCTAACTTGTCAAAGGCTTGATCACCATAATGTGCGCGATATGCAAGTGCTAACAGCACTCGAAGATTTGTATGAGCATCTGATTTAATTCCAAAAACTTGGGCACTCCGGCTTACAGTATTTTCAACAACCTTTTCACTATGCGATGTCTGCAGGGCGATGGCACTATTTGATTTTCCTTCACAGACCAGTTCCAGAACCAACTGTTCAAATGGAGTTAATTCCCTCGTTGAAATCGTGATGTCTCTTGCCATGTAAATATCCGCCTCTCCGCGTGTCCTTATTGTGCTCTTTTTGTTTACTCGAGTCACCCAATAGGATGCGCGGATGAGCGAAATCTTGACCATGCAAGAGGCAGGAGTGCTAACCCTCAGTTTTAACCGACCTGAAAAGATGAATGCCCTCACGCGGTCGATGTATTCAGATTTATCCAAAGGGCTCAATGATGCTGCTGGAGATTTCGACATCCGAGCAGTAGTTCTCACGGCAGAAGGTGATCACTTCACCGCGGGTAACGACATCAAGGATTTCATGAATAATCCACCAACTTCAGATGATTCAGAGGTTGCGCAATTTTTGGCAGCAATCCTGAACTTTCCGAAGCCGTTACTAGCCGCCGTCAAAGGTAACGCTGTTGGTGTTGGCACAACTATGTTGCTTCACTGCGATGTTGTAATCGCTGGACCAACAGCCAATTTTTCAATGCCTTTTGCTTCGCTCGGTCTTGTGCCTGAAGCAGGTTCTAGTTTCTTATTCCCACAGCTAGTTGGCTATCAGCGCGCAGCACGAATCTTTATGACAGGTGAGAGTTTTGATGCAGATGCAGCAATTGAGATGGGCTTAGTTGCAGCAAAAGATTCAGATCCACTGGCTCATGTAATGAAGATTGCCCAACACATTGCAGAACAACCACCGCAGGCAATTATCAATACGAAGGCACTTTTGAAGGCCAAAAATCATGATGCGATCGCTGCGATCATGAAGGCTGAGTTTGAGATTTTCGCAATGGCGTTGCAATCAGATGAAGCTATGGAAGCATTCATGAAGTTCATGTCTAAGAAGGGTAAGTAAATGTCACTAGCAGGAAAACGAATCTTTATCACAGGCGGATCCCGAGGAATTGGTCTTGCCATCGCATTGCGTGCAGCCAGAGATGGCGCTTCAATTGCGATTGCTGCTAAGACTTCTGAACCTAATCCAAAGTTGCCAGGAACAATCCACACGGCAGCTGCTGAAATAGAAGCTGCCGGCGGCAAAGCACTTGCTATTCAATGCGATTTGCGCGATGAATTGCAGATCGAAGCCGCTATTAATCAAGCTGCTGAAGCATTCGGTGGCATCGACATTCTCATCAACAACGCAAGTGCCATTAACTTAACCCGCACAGATCAAACCCCAGCAAAGCGTTTTGATTTAATGTTTGATGTCAATGTGCGTGGAACCTTTTTAACCTCTCAGGCTGCGCTACCGCACCTACGTAAATCAGCTCAAGAAGGACGCAACCCTCATATTTTGAACCTTTCTCCACCGCTTTCTATGAAGCCTGTGTGGTTTAAAAACCATGTTGCCTACACAATGGCCAAGTACGGAATGAGTATGTGTGTTCTTGGTATGGCTGAAGAGTTTAAGCGTGATGGCATAGGTGTGAATGCACTGTGGCCTCGAACCGTTATTGATACTGCAGCTCTTCAAATGATTCCTGGAATCGATGCTGCTGCCGGTCGCACACCTGAGATCTTGGCGGATGCGGCATACATCATCTTTAATCGCGATGCCAAGGAGTGCACAGGCAATTTCTTCGTCGATGATCTTGTGTTAGCAAGGGAAGGAATTACAGACCTAGAGAAGTACTCAGTAACTCCAGGCACCAAGGATTTCCTTCTTGATTTCTTCCTAGACTAAACTCGTATGATGCGTAGATTGCTCCTTATTCTTTGTGTTGCTGGATTAACGGTATTTACTTCAACGCTTGCTTCGGCACATGTTGAAATTGCTTCTTCTTTTCCGGAGCGCTATGCCAATGTGAATCCAATTCCGACCACAGTGTGGATTGAGTTCAGCGGTGAGTTACAGAATTTAGACGGCGAGATTGTAAACACCATCGAAGTTACTGATTCAACGGGATTGGTAGTGAGCTACGAGGATGCCATTATTGAAGCAGGTAGAATTACAACAAAGGTTTCAGGGCAAAGCGCAGCCGGCGTGTTTATCGTTAAGTATCGAGTGGTAGGCCAAGACGGACATGTCATTGAGGGTGATTACACCTTCAACGCCTCACCTGACTATGCCGAAGCGGTGCCGGTTACCACTTCTGCGCCGATGAGTAATTCAAGTTTTCCAGTTGGTGGAGTTTTGCTCGCTTTCTTTCTTGCGACCATTCTAGGTGGTACTTTTTTGAAAGCTAAAAGTCGGAAGAAGTAGTCATGTCAGCATTTGATCTTGAGATTAATGGCACAAACACTATTCAGGAGTCTGAGCGTAAAGGTGCTGCACGTTCACTTTTTTGGCCATGGGCTGGTGCAAACGTTTCTCTTCTCGCACTTTCCTATGGTTCGTTTTTCCTAGGGTTTGGAATTTCATTTAGACAAGCCACATGGGCAGCGATTATCGGAACAATCTGCTCCTTCTTCTTAGTGGGTATTAGTTCACTTGCGGGCAAGCGGTCTAACGCGCCAACAATGGTTTTAGCGCGTGCATCCTTTGGTGTGAAAGGCAGCATCGTTCCAGGCGTGCTTTCCTATTTCATTTTTGTGGGCTGGGAAACAGTTTTGGTTTCTCTTGCAACATTGGCAACAGGAACGGTTTTCTCTCGAATTGGGGGAGTGGACCAGAACCTCGCTTTGATCCTTGGATTTGTCATAGCTGTCTCTCTCACAGTATTTGGGGGAGTTCTTGGTTTTGGCGTGATTATGAGATTGCAAAAGATTTTGACGCTAGTAACCGTGGCCATGACCGTTGTCTATATTGCCTTAACTGTTGACAGTGTTAATTGGAGTGCAGTTACCGCAATCAAAGATGGGTCAAATCAAGGCTTCATTGGAGCTCTTATATTTGGAATTACGGGTATTGGGTTGGGTTGGATTAATTGCGCTGCAGATTACTCTCGCTATCTGCCGAGATCAGTCTCCAGCAAAGCGGTAGTGGGCTGGACGGTCTTTGGCGCATCGATTGTTCCAATCGTGTTAGTAATCTATGGAGCGGCCCTATCTGCCAGTAGCAAAGATTTAAGTGATGCAATTGCTATGGATCCCATCGGTGCTCTCACATCACTGCTACCAACATGGTTTCTTATTCCTTTTGCGTTAATTGCGATTTTGGGATTAGTAGGTGGAGCTATTCTTGATCTCTACTCATCAGGATTAGCTCTTGTCTCAATTGGTGTGCCAATCAAGAGGCACCAAGCGGCAATTATTGATGCGCTCATAATGCTTGCAGGATGTGTTTACATCGTGTGGATTGCTGACAACTTCTTCTATCCCTTCCAAGGATTCTTGATCACCTTGGGTGTACCAGTTGCGGTCTGGTCTGCGATCTTTGTTGCAGATGTCATTATGCGCAAGAAGGCATACATCGAAAAAGACTTGTATGACCCACAAGGAACATATGGATCAATCAACAAGGGCTCTATCGCGTTAATGGGTATTGGAACAGTTGTTGGCTGGGGATTTGTTACAAACTCTTTTGCATCCTGGTTGTCCTGGCAAGGATATTTTCTTGGGGTAATTGGCGGCAAAGAAGGGCCATGGGCTTTTGCCAATGTGGGCGTGATATTTGCTCTACTTATTGGTTTCTTCGGACACATCATCCTGGCCAGAAAAATTATTGCGAAGCAGGAGTCCTTCTAAGCCAGATGTAGCCAACTAGGCCCGAAAGAATTGCTGAGATAAATAGTCCAAGGCGCACCTCATTGAGTTCTGCTTCATTCTTAGCCGCGATTTCAGCAATAACGAGTGAAACTGTCATTCCCATACCTGCCAATGCTCCGATTCCTGCAATCTCTTTGATTCGTAAATTTGCCTTAGCTCCAAGTTTGATCGCGATCCAGGCAAAGAGTGCAATTCCTAGAATTTTTCCGATTCCCCGGGCAAGGACTAAAGCGATTGTTGTGTGAGAGGTGAAACTCGCAAGATCAATGTCAAAGGGAATATTCACCACAATGATTACGGGCACGATGAAATATGTCGAAATAGGCGTGAGGGCCTTAATCACTTTGCTCAATTGAGTCTTTGTAAATGGAAGTAAAGCCCCAAGGGCTGCGGCGCCTAATGTGGCAAGTGCTTTTTCTGGATGTAAATCATCTCCATAAAAGATGCCAAGGACTACGAGCGAGAAAAGATCGTCGGCAATAGCCAAGGTGAGCAAGAAAATGCGCACTTGTGGCTGCACTCGCTTACCAAGTAAGGACAAAACACCTAAAGCCAAGGCAATATCAGTGGGCATAGCCGTGGTCCAGACATGTGAACCGGGGTTGAGGGCAAGGAAAATCACCGCAGGTGCAATCATTCCGCCAAGGGCGGCAACTACCGGAACTACTGCAGTGCGAACATCTTTTAGACCGTTTCTAATCTCCATTCCAACTAAGAAGAAGAAGATAGCGATGAGGATGTCGATGAACATGTGGTAAATCTACTAGATGGGCAAAGCAAAAACCCCGCCAATTAATGACGGGGTCTTTGATTAAGAGTGTTTAGATGTCGAAGTAGAGCTCGAACTCAGCTGGATGTGGACGCAAGCGAACATAATCAACCTCTTGCTTGCGCTTGAAATCAATCCATGTCTCGATCAGATCCTTAGTAAAGACGCCACCCTTGAGCAGGAACTCATGATCGCGCTCTAGGTTATTGAGTACCTCATCGAGTGAACCCGGAACCTGTGCGATAGCCGCGGCCTCATCGCCAGTTAGTTCGTAGAGATCCTTATCAACTGGGGCAGGTGGTTCGATCTTATTGATGATTCCATCTAGGCCTGCCATCAACATCGCAGCAAATGCGAGATATGGATTTGATGATGGATCTGGGCAACGGAACTCGATGCGCTTTGCCTTCGGATTAGATCCTGTAATTGGGATACGGATACATGCCGAGCGGTTACGGGCTGAGTAAACAAGGTTTACCGGAGCTTCATAGCCTGGGACTAGGCGACGGTATGAGTTAACCGTTGGGTTAGTAAATGCAAGCAGTGATGGAGCGTGCTTGAGAAGTCCACCGATGTAGTGACGGGCCATCTCTGACAAGTCGCCATAGCCATTTCCGAAGAATAATGGCACGCCATCTTTCCACAGTGATTGGTGAACGTGCATACCTGAGCCGTTATCGCCAAAGAGTGGCTTTGGCATAAACGTTGCAGTCTTTCCGCCCTGCCATGCAGTATTGCGAACGACATACTTAAACTTCATGATGTCATCGCCTGCATTTAAAATATCGGTGAAGCGATAGTTGATCTCCATCTGGCCTGCCGTACCGACTTCATGGTGTGAGCGCTCAACTAGTAGACCAACTTTGCCAAGTTGCATAACCATCTCATCGCGAAGGTCTGCGAATTGATCCGTTGGAGATACTGGGAAATACCCACCCTTTACGCGTGTGCGATATCCGCGGTTAGGAGTTCCGTCGGCATCTTCTTTAATTCCGGTATTCCATGCACCCTCATATGAATCAATCTCATGATAGGCGGTATTAATATCGGTCTTAAAGCGAACGCGATCGAAAACATAGAACTCTGCCTCTGGTGCAAAGAAGGCAGTATCTGCAATTCCCTGTGCGCGCATGAAGTCAACTGCTTTTGCAACAACTCCACGTGGATCCCGGCTATACGGTGAGTTATCACCTGGATTATGAACGGAGAAGAGAATGACCAATGTCTTTTCTTTTCGATAAGGATCGAGAAATGCAGACTCTGGGACTGGCAGGAGCTTCATATCTGATTCATGAATCGATTGGAATCCACGAATAGATGAACCATCAAACATTAAGCCATCGGTAAAGACGGCCTCATCAAATGATTCAATTGGAACGTTGAAGTGGTGCTGGATTCCAGGAAGATCAGTAAATCGAACATCGACTAACTTGATGTCTTCCTTCTTGATGTATGCAAAAATCTCTGCTGAATTCTTAAACATGCTTCTCCCAATTCATATGAATAAAAAGGCGTGTGAGTTGCAGATTTCTCGGCATTGAGCTTTTCTGCGCTGTGGTAAGAATAAGTCTTCTGGCCCAAAAGAGCCTAACCGCCCTGTTACATCCATGTTAAGAATTCTCACCCCCTAGGCTTAGGGCCATGAACTCATCTGGTAAAACCGTCACCTTAGGCCGCCGACTCCTTGCAATCACCCTGGACTGGCTGGCCTGTTATGCGATTGTCGCAGCTCTCTCAGGTGGAATCGGGCAGATGACACCGGATAGGTCACCGATCATCTTGGCTCTCTTCTTTGCTGAGCTTTTGATTTTGACGGCGCTGACAGGGGCATCACTTGGCCAGAAAACCTTTGGCCTTCGCGTAGTTCGCTTCAATGATGGAGGGGCCATTTCTCTTTTGCAGGCTCTGATCCGTACATTCTTTTTAGTTCTGGTAGTAACGGCTGTGACCTACGATAAGGATGGTCGTGGAATCCACGAGCGTTTGAGTAAGACGGTTTTGGTTAGGACGCACTAGCAATCAATCCATTGAGAGTTAAGAGAATAGCGAAGTGCAAGAGGAGGCTTGATTTATGACTAAACAGCAAGAATTTAGAGTGCTGCAAACTTATGAGGATTTTGAGCTTCGCGAATATCTTCCATGCGTCATCGCAGAGGTCAAAGTTTCTGCCAATTATTCGACTGCAACAAGGAGTGCGTTCTCCTCACTATTTAATTACATTTCACAGGGAAATGAGTCCTCACAGAAAATCGCGATGACTGCCCCGGTAATCACCGCACAAAAAGCAGATAGATCGGATTCCGCCGGATGGTATGTCTCATTTGTGATGCCTTCAGGTAGCGCCTTTGATCACATGCCACATCCCAACGATTCTCAAGTCAGATTACGAGAATTAGATACTGAAACATGCGTTGCCAAATCATTTC
>WLNU01000053.1 GCA_009699645.1 Actinomycetota bacterium
AGGCTCTCTCAACGCTGGTTGCTGCAGCCATTGGTTTTGTACTCCCACTTCGTAGACATCAAGCCGATAAAGTAATAAGGATTTTGACGCCAGTTGCTACTTATTTCATAGTTCCGATAATCGTCATAGTTAATATTCCACTTCATATTCAACTGAGTAGTTTTGGATCTAAAACAACGATTTCGATTGTTATCGCCAGATCGATCGGCAAAATCATTGGCATAACCCTCTTTGCATGGCTCTGTATCAAATTGGGTGGGCGCACAAATATTTCAATGAAGGAGATTACTGGGATTGCCACTTTGGCCGGTATGGGTTTAATCGTCGCCTTAGTAATCGCCGAAATCGTTGCCACCAATGACGCCGAGTTGGATCAAGTCCGCTTAGGGCTATTCATCTCCGCAATTATCTCTGGTATTGCAGGCTACATCTGGCTTAGGAAGACTCCTGCTGAGCAATAGTTCTTTTTGCCAGAATTAGATGACCGAAGAAACCAATAGCTAAGGCGAAGATCACGCCTACGTTTGCAAAGGCCCATGGACCTTGCTTCCCACCTATTGCGCTTAGAAAATAACCTTGCCATGAGAGCCATGAGGCAAAGGTATTGGTGACAAAACCCCAGCCAACGATTGTGCCGATTACCATCAACGCCATCGAACTCTTATTCCACGCTCCATAACGACCTGATGCATCAAATAAATCCACTTCAGAGTAGGCGGTTTTACGCATCACGACATCGGCAACAAAAATTGCTGACCAAACCGCAACTGGCACTCCTAGGGTGATTAAAAAGCCTTGGAATGGAAAGAAGAAGTTATCAGCAAACCAGACAATATAAACAGTGCCGGCCAACATGATCACGGCATCAATTGAGGCGGCAATGTGGCGCTTAACTGGAAGTCCGATGGAAACAAGAGTTAATCCAGATGAATAGAGATCGAGTATCGCACCTCCCACTAAGCCGAGGATGGCAACTAATGCAAAGGGAATCAGAAACCACGTTGGAAGTAATGAAGTCAGAGCCCCAATTGGATCCATCGCAATCGCGTCGCTTAACTCTTTACTACTGCCGGCAAGGGCTGATCCGTAAATAACTAAAATAATTGGAACGATAGACGCTCCGGTTACGGTCCAACCAATAACACTCGAACTTGAAACGCTACGGGGTAAATACCGTGAATAATCGGCGGCAGAGTTAACCCATCCTAAGCCAATACCTGTAACTCCAAAAATTAGTGCTCCAATAAATGCTTGATTGTTTCCATCTTTAATCGCACTAACTGCTGACCAATCAACTTGGTCGAGTGTTAGTCCGATATAGACAATCGTCATAGCGATTGTTATCAACGTCAGCCACTTCTGTATTTTCATAATCGTAGAGAATCCAAGGACTCCCCCAAAAACTGTCAGAGAGACTGCAATAAGAAAGCCAATAATGAGAGATAGATTGTGATCAATATGTCCGACTCGTGCAAAAACCGTGCCGGTAGCAAGAGTTGCAAGTGAAACCAAAACAGTTTCCCAACCGACGAAGATAAGGTATGAAAGAAATCCTGGGACAATATTTCCCTTAACGCCAAAGGCGGCTCGAGATAAAATCATGGTCGGCGCATTTGATCGCTTTCCAGCTAATGAGCTAACGCCAACAACTAAAAATGAGAGCACCGTTCCGATGATTGCAGCCCAGGTTGCCTGCCGAAAAGAAATTCCGAAACCGAGAAAAAAAGCGCCGTATGAGAGTGCTAATAGCGAGACATTTGCCCCTGCCCATGGCCAAAAAAGACTGCTGGCCTTGCCAGATCGCTCTGACTCAGCAATCACGTTCGGACCATTTAGCTCTAAATCAAATATAGGCACTGACCGAGTCTACTTTGTGCGGCGCCTATCGAAGAGAAACCAGATGCCGATGACGGCAAATCCAAAGCCAAATTGAATCAAATGTGTGGTGTGACGTTGAAAGAAATTGTGGTGCGCATGCTCATCAACGTGAGTCTCGGGAGTAGTTGTTGTGGGAGCTATTGGAACCGGAGTCGGCTCAACGGCCGCCGTTGAAACTTCGGCGGAAGCGGTTCTACTGGGCGTGTTTTTGCTTTGGCTAGATTCCAAAGGTTCAGGAGAAGCCGAGCTATCAACTCCTGCGACAGTAAATGAAATGGAGCCTTCGACCGGATGACCGTCTTCGGATACAACACGGTAAGAAGCTGTGACGCGCCCATGCGCGTCTCTGACTCCGATCGTTGCATAGATTCTCGCACCGGCAACGATTGCATTACCAACCTGAAGCGCCCGACCAGATACATCCTTAACATTCAAGGTATTTACAGTGGCTCCATCTAAAACAGTCAGATTGCCATCGAACTCAAACCAAACTTCGGCGGGCATCGTTGCCAGTACGGCATTATTTTTCGGAGATGTGGCACTGACTTGCCCATGTGCCTGAGCCGGAGCAGAGTTGAGAAACAGGAGACCAATGAGCATTACGGACGTCACAAATATTTTCCTCATTGATCCCCTGCCTTTCCTCGTTGGCTGATTAATTAAGCAACTGTTGTAACCGAGGGAGCTGGACCCCACTCAATTGTCGACTCAGCGGCCTTCGTTGTTCCATCGGTGATGTGCCAATTCAAATATAGAGGCAACTTGCTTCCATCTGTTTGAGTTGCGTAGCAGATTTGCGTTGTCTTAAACGCAACTACTTGAGGCGCTTTATCCCATTTCACTTTTAGGCCAAAGTCGAAGAATGTTCCATCATCAATGACCCAAGATTTAGCCTTTGCAGTCCATGTCACTGTGTAGTAATCAGGAACCTTCAACGCATCAACTGTTGCAGATGCAACCACTGATGTTTTGAAGCCGTGAATGAATTCTGGTGTTGGCTTTCCTGCGATTTTTGGTACCGTGACAACAAATACGGACGTTCCATACTTATTCTCTTTATACGTGCAACCATGCCCCAAGCTCAGATAAATACGGCTGGACTGTCCAGCTTGAAGCGTATTACCTCTGGTCTGAGTTCCTACATGTGCAGATGCCGGGTAAGCACTAATACCCATTAGTAAAGCAACAACCGATACAGCTATTAGCAATTTTCTTTTCATAATAGATTCCTTAAAAGTTAAAATGGAATCCGCTGCGCAGGCAACCTAGAGAAAGACTTTGCGGGTGAAGTTATTCTCTTAAGCGGCTGCTGAAGCAGGTGGTGCACGCTCAAAGAGATGAGATGCCAAAATCTCTGAGTTAATGCACCGTATACGCGAACAGAATCCGAGCTTTACGAAATCGACCAGCTTGATAGGGGTAAAAGTTATCGCCTGAGTTATGAATAGTTCGATACGGGCGATGAGCTCTTCAAAATGACGTACGAGATGGAAGGAAAGAAAAACTGCGATGGCATGAGCGATGGACATCCGTGTATCACTATGGGGCATGGTGAAACAGAGGTGCCCTCCGATTTGGAAGATCAGTAAGAGCGAGGCTAGAGCTGGACCGCTGAATTCGTTCGGGGCTTTCATGAAGAGAAAGAGCACGCTGCAAATAAAGAGGGCCGGTGCAAAAAGAGTAACTGTTAGCGCACCGCCGCCAATTAAGTGAGCCAGAGTCATGCTTAATGTAAAAAGAGAAGTGAATGCCAGCGAGCGAATCAGGCGCTGGATCAACATCCGGTGAGTTTAGTCAAGAAAGAAGTCCAGAAGGAAGTCTTTCGTTCCCGGAGTTACAGAGTATTTCTCCAGATCGGTGATTCCTTCAGAGGCCAACAGCTCGTCATCTACGAAGAAATTGCCAGTGCACTCCGTTGATGGGCGATTGAATATAATATAAGCAGCATCGGCCAAAATCGCGGGCGTACGGCCAGCGCTGGCATCGATGCCTGGAATCATCTGCAGAGCTGCGGTATCGATAACCGTTCGAGGCCATAGGGCGTTCACTGCGATTCCGTCGCGCTTGAACTCTGCGGCCATGCCTAGAACGCACATACTCATTCCATACTTTGCCATCGTGTACGCGACATGGTTTTTAAACCACACGGGCTTCATTGAAAGCGGTGGAGAGAGATTCAAAATATGTGGATTGCGGCCATCTAAAGCCGATTGCCTCAAATATGGAATGACGGCTTGGGAGGTTAGGAATGTGCCGCGTACGTTGACATCAAACATCAAGTCAAAGCGCTTTGCTGGAGTCGCCTCAGTCTTAGTCAGATTGATAGCACTTGCATTGTTTATCAAGATATCGAGCCCGCCAAATGTATCGGCGGCCAACTTCACGGCCGCTTCAATCTGGTTCTCATCCCGCAAGTCGCATTGAATTGGAAGGGCAGTTCCTCCCGCTGCCTCGATTTCAGCCGCTGCTGTATAAATCGTTCCCGGAAGCTTTGGGTTTGCCTCAGCTGTCTTGGCTGCAATCGCAATGGATGCACCGTCGGCCGCGGCACGAAGTGCGATAGCCAAACCGATACCGCGCGATCCCCCAGTAATAAATATCTTCTTGCCAGCTAATGTCATGATGAACCCTTCTTTGCCATGAACTTCATGAAGGCCTCCATGGCCTCATCTGATTGCAATGCAAGTGCAAATATTTCAAACTCAGCCTTCATTACTGCCGCTACTGAATCATGGTTACGTGCTTTAAGAAGCGCCTTTGTATTGATAACAGCTTGCGGTGGTTGTTCGGCGATTTGTTCGGCAATTCTCTTTGCTCCAGCTAAAGCATCGGAATCGATCTCTGCAATCAAACCCATTTCAAGGGCGTCGGGTGCATTAAATGCCTGACCTGTTAAAAATATCTTGGCCGCTCTTTGATAACCGACGAGTGCCGGAAAGAGAAAAGTCGAACCCGCCTCTGGCACTAAACCGAGCGAGACAAATGGCATTGAAAACTTTGCATTTGGTGCGGCGACAACTACATCGCAGTGCAATAACATCGTTGTTCCGACGCCAACGGCGTTACCTTTTACTGCCGCTATTAAGGGCTTTGGAAAATTGAGCAGGGCGGCTAGAAATGTTGCAACTTCACTCGATTCAGAAGTTGGTGGATTGTCCATGAAGTCGACAATGTCATTGCCTGCAGTGAAGTGATCTCCTTGACTGGTTATGACAACGGCGCGAACACTAAAATCCCCCGCGGCATCATTGAGGCCCTTAGCTAGCCCCTCATACATGCCCCGTGTCAAGGCGTTCATCTTTGCTGGGCGGTTAAAGGAAAGGTAGCGAACCGCACCCGTCTGTGTGTCCAAAATTTCACTCATTAGACCATCTTAGAGGTGGTTTTACCAGAATTCTTGGTACACAATAGAGCCACCACGGAGAGGTGCCAACAATGGCTAGAGATATAACGATTACGACCCGCGAGCTTTCACCATTTGAACAGTTAGTGTTGCAGTTAGTCTGCGAAGGTAAATCAAACTCTGCTATCGCAACGGAAACATCACATAGCGAAAAGGTTATTGAAAATACTGTAAGTCGAAGTGCGCAAGTATTTGGGATCAAATCAGATGGCGATACAAACCTGCGCGTGCTCTTAGCGCTGGCTTTTCGCACACATTACGGCGATAAGGCCTTTGACCAACTTAACGTGCCTTGTTCGCATATGGTCGTTGGTCCAGATGGAAGATCCATCTGTGATCGTCACATTGAATAAACCTCTATAACCCTTTACGTCACAACGCGCTGAGGGCTACCCCTCGGGGAGATTAACAACACTTCTTAGCGAGGGCTGACTCTCTCTATTTAACCCCAAAATTAATCTCCCTGCGAGTTGAATAGGCACTGCATCAAATTAACGATGCCTAAAAGGGAGAGATTTTAAATGAAACGCACAACTTTTGACAAGATTGTAACTTTTGTAGGTTTTGGTCTTGGAGTTTTTCTATTAATTGCAGCTGGCCTACTTAATTGGGGTGCAACTTTTGCAAGTGGCACTGTTGCCTCTCAGTTAGAGGCACAACAGATAACTATTCCTGATAGCAATGGCGACCCAAAGGCAGATGCAGCAACAGTTGCATTCTTTAAAGATAATGGAAAATCCGTTATGAGTACCGGCAAGCAAGCTCAGATGTATGCCGATCACTATATTGGTTTTCACTTATCTACAATGCCTACGTATGCCGAAGCTTCGACTCTAGCTCGTTCGGCTGCAGGGGCCGCAGCAATGGATCCAACAAATGCCGACGCACAAGCGGCGCTAACTAAAGCAAATGCAACGGTAGAGACCGTATTTAAAGGCGAATCACTTCGTGGAATGCTTTTGAATGCATATGCATTTGGAACTTTGGGAATGATCGCTGCAATCGCAGCGAAAGTAACTTTCGTGGGTGCAATTGTTATGTTCCTATTTGTCTTTGCCGGAGTTCGCAATATTCGTCGCACTCCTGAGGATGCGACGATTTAACCCTCAACTCTCCGTGAGGGGTTAGAAAAAGCCCCCTGGCTTTGGCTAGGGGGCTTTTTCGCGAAGTTTATTACTCTCTATCGCTCCAACTTGCCAGCGATGAACTCTTCAACCTTGTTATGGGCCGCTTCATCGGTGTATTGGATCGGTGGAGTCTTCATGAAGTAACTAGATGGTGAGAGCAAAGCTCCACCGATCTTGCGATCTAAACCGATTTTTGCACAACGAAGGGCATCAATGATCACACCGGCTGAGTTGGGAGAATCCCATACCTCTAGCTTGTACTCAAGGTTTAGTGGAACATCACCAAATGCGCGGCCTTCGAGGCGAACGTAGGCCCATTTGCGATCATCTAACCAAGGGATGTAATCCGATGGTCCGATGTGTACATTCTTTTCTCCCAAGTCATGATCCAACTGAGATGTAACCGAATTTGTCTTTGAAATCTTCTTGGATTCAAGACGATCACGCTCGAGCATGTTCTTGAAATCCATATTTCCGCCAACGTTTAATTGGTAGGTGCGATCTAAATGTACTCCGCGATCCTGAAACAACTTAGCCATAATACGGTGCGTAATAGTTGCACCAACTTGGCTCTTAATGTCATCTCCGACGATTGGAAGTCCAGCATCGGCAAACTTCTTTTCCCATACGGGATCGGATGCGATAAATACAGGTAGAGCATTTACAAATGCACATCCAGCATCGATGGCGCACTGGGCGTAGTACTTGGCAGCAACCTCAGATCCAACAGGTAGGTAGCAGATCAAAACATCTACAGCCTCATCTTTTAGTACCTGGACCATATCTACGGCAGGTGCATCAGACTCTGTGATTGTCTCCTTGTAGTATTTACCGAGACCATCATTGGTCACTCCGCGCATAACTGGAACACCAGTCTTTGCGACATCGCTAAATTTAATTGTGTTATTTTCGCTAGCCCAGATCGCATCGGCTAAATCGAGGCCGACTTTTTTTGCGTCAACATCGAAGGCTGCAACGAACTTAATGCTAGAGATGTGGTATCCCCCAACAACTGCGTGCATCAGCCCTGGAATCTCTTGATCAATGGCCGCGTCCTTGTAATAGGTCACTCCTTGAACTAAAGAGTTAGCGCAGTTTCCTACGCCAATTATTGCAACACGGATGTCGCCTTTACCGGTTGTTATATTCACTTTATTTCCTCTCGGTTTTGATCATGTCTTCTA
>WLNU01000054.1 GCA_009699645.1 Actinomycetota bacterium
TCCGCGCACTGAAGTAGATTTCATGGACGCATCCCTTTCAGTTGGAAAGGCGATTGAGTTAGCCGTTGATAAGGCCCACTCTCGCTATCCAGTTGTACGTGGTTCATCGGATGAGGTCGTTGGCTTTATCCATGTGCGAGATTTGCTCGATACATCACTTGCAAGTAAGTCGACCAAGATTGTCGAACTAGTACGCAGCATTATGTTTTTACCTGGCACTAAAGGTGTCCTACCTGCCTTGACCGAGATGCGTCTGCAGGGCCAACATGTAGCAATCATTCTTGATGAATACGGTGGCACCGATGGCATCGTCACGCTCGAAGATTTAGTCGAATGTTTAATCGGAGATATTCGCGATGAATACGATGAGGTTGAAAGTGATGTAGCGGTGGAGGTGCGTACGGGTGATTTCGAAGTTGATGGTCTGATCTCTATTGAAGAGCTCACAGAGCAGACAGATTTAGAGATCCCTGATGGCCCATATGAAACCGCGAGCGGCTTTGTGATGCATTATTTAGGTCGAATTCCACGCGAGCATGATGTTGTGAACCTAAATGGCCTGCGTATCACTGTGATTTCTATGGAGGGCAAACGCGCTGGGCAGTTGCTAATCTCTCGTAGCTCATGAAGTGTGAAAGAATCACACTATGAGTTTGAAGCGAGTCCTATCGGGTATTCAACCCACCAGTGACTCTTTCCATTTAGGTAACTACTTAGGGGCCGTAAAACAATGGGTTGCCCTCCAAGATGGCCACGATACTTTTTACTGCATCGTTGATTTACATGCTCTAACTATTGAGACTGAGCCAGCCCTCATGCGCAAGCGCACACTGGCATCGGCGGCGCAGTTAATCGCACTCGGAATCTCACCAGAAAAATCAACGCTCTTTGTGCAATCACAAGTGCCACAACATAATCAACTGTGCTGGCTAATGGAGTGTATGGCAGGCTTTGGTGAGGCAAGTCGCATGACGCAGTTCAAAGATAAATCATCCAAACTAGGCGCAGATAGCGCTCGTGTTGCTTTATTTACCTATCCGATGCTGCAGGCCGCCGACATATTGTTGTATCAAGCCGACCTTGTTCCGGTGGGAGAGGATCAACGCCAACACATCGAACTTACTCGTGACTTAGCGGGCCGATTTAATACGCGCTATGGCCAGACTTTTACAGTTCCAGATGGATATATTCTAAAGACGGCGGCAAAGATTAACGACCTGCAAGAGCCAACGGCCAAGATGAGCAAGTCTTCAGGTTCAGCCGCTGGAGTTATCGAGATTATGGATACGCCAGAAGTCAATGCTAAAAAGATTAAGAGCTCTATGACGGATGCCGGTAGTGAAGTTCGATTTGATGAGAAGGAAAAGCCAGGGATCAGTAACTTACTAACAATCCATAGCGCACTCTCCGGTTCGAGCATTGCAGCCCTTGAAAATGAGTTTGCCGGCAAGGGCTATGGTGACTTTAAGAGCGCAGTCGCCGAAGTCGTTGTTGAATATCTGCGTCCAATTCGCGCTAAGGCCCTTGAGCTATTACTGGATGAAAAGCATCTAATAGATCTTCTGCACGAGGGTGGCGCTAAGGCCCGAACGGTGGCTACAGGAACCCTTGAAAAGGCCTATAAAAACCTCGGAACGGTCGCCTAGCACTGTAAATAGTGGGTTGAGGGTTTGCCAAAACGTTACATCAACGACATCAAAATGGCGCCCCGCGTGTTGAGTTTCTATATGCCTAAAGACTAGGCTCACTAGTACACATCAACCTTCTATGTCACCCATGCGGGCCCCATAGAAGACCCCTTGGAGGAAAATTGAAGAAGATATTTCGTCTTGTAGCAGTCGTGGCTGCAACAACACTTGCAGTTACTGCATTTGTTGCACCATCGGCAACAGCAGCAAAATCAAATGTAAAAGTAGGCCTTGCATATGACATCGGCGGCCGCGGAGATAAGTCTTTCAATGACTCAGCAGCAGCTGGTCTAGATGCAGCCAAGAAGAAGTTTGGCGTTAGCGCCAAAGAGGTAACTGTTACTACAGGTTCAGATTCAGAGCGCACAGACAAGCTCCGCTTGCTTGCAGCAGCTGGATACAACCCAATCATCGCTGTTGGATTTCTTTATGCAGGGCCAATTAAGGCCGTTGCATCAGATTATCCAAATACTTCCTTTGGAATTATCGATGATTCATCCGTAGATCTTCTTAACGTTGCAGGACTTGTATTCGCTGAAGAGCAGGGTTCATACCTTGCTGGCGTTGCAGCAGCACTTGCATCAAAGTCAGGAAAGATCGGCTACATCGGTGGAGTTCGTATTCCATTGCTACAGAAGTTTGAAGCAGGATTCGTTGCAGGCGTAAAGGCAACTAAGAAGAGTGCATCAGTAGATGTTAAGTACGTAACTGAGTTCCCTGATTTCTCTGGCTTCAATGACCCAGCTAAGGCAAAGGTTATTGCTAAGGGAATGATCGATAAGGGCACTGATGTTATCTACTCAGCTGCAGGCGGATCAGGTGCGGGTAACTTCGCGGCTGCAACCGATGCAGCAGCAGCTGGCAAGAAGGTTTGGACTATCGGAGTTGACTCTGATCAGTACCTAACAGCATCTGATGCAGAGAAGAAGAACATGCTTACATCAATGATCAAGCGCGTTGACCGTGCTGTCTATGACGTAATTGCAACAGCAGTTGTTGGTTCTTCAGTTAACGATGTTCTAGATGCCAAGGCTGGTATCTATGGCCGTCAATACAACCTAGCCCTTGATGGAGTTGGCGTCTCATACTCTGGTGGTTACATCACCAAGTACAAGGCCCAGATCGACAAGGCAGCGGCTGCAATTAAGTCGGGCAAGATTAAGGTTCCAACAAAGCCATAATCGGCTTTTAGTAGTGGCGTTTGGCCCAACAATGGAGTTAAATCTCCTTGTTGGGCCACATGCTTTTAGTTGAGAATTTTATTCAAAGGAGAGTAAAGACGTGTCTGTAGCTGTAGAACTGCGGCACATCTCCAAGCGCTTCCCAGGGGTCATCGCCAATAAAGATGTCTCCATGAGCGTAGAAACCGGCACTGTACATGCCCTCGTTGGTGAAAATGGTGCAGGCAAATCAACGGTCATGAAGATTTTGTATGGAATGCAGCGCCCAGATAGCGGTGAGATTTTAGTCAATGGCACAGCCGTTCACTTTAAGAATCCAAATGATGCCATCGATGCAAGTATCGGAATGGTGCATCAGCACTTCATGTTGGCCGATAATTTCACGGTCCTTGAAAATATTATTCTTGGCTCGGAGCCAAAAAAAGGTATAACAATTGATTTTGCCGCAGCCCGTGCAAAGGTTGTTGCCATGGCCGCGCAGTACGGGCTCGAGATTGACCCCGACGTGTTGGTAGAAGAGTTGGGCGTTGGTGCGCGCCAGCGTGTAGAGATTTTGAAGGTCCTCTATCGAGGCGCACGTATTCTTATCTTTGACGAACCTACCGCAGTACTTGTTCCACAAGAGGTAGATGATCTATTTAGTGCCCTAGAGGGCCTGCGAGCACAGGGAATGGCAATCATTTTTATTTCGCACAAGTTAGATGAGGTTCTGCGCGTAGCCGATGATGTTACCGTTGTTCGTCAAGGCTCTACCGTTGCAGAAGTAAAATCTAAGGATGTCACTGCAAGGCAGCTGGCAGAGCTCATGGTTGGTAGCGAACTTCCACAACCATCTACACAAGGTGTTACCCGTCGCGATCAAATAACTCTCGCCCTCAAAGATGTCACAATTGCAACTTCAACTGGAAGTCGCGATTTAATTTCTAATATCTCATTTAACTTACATGCCGGAGAAGTTGTTGGAATTGCAGGAGTTGAAGGAAATGGTCAGGCCGAACTCGTTGAGGCGATTCTTGGTCTGCGCGACTACACGGGCTCGATATCATTTAATGGGGCGGCCATTGATAAATTGAGTGTTGCAAATCGTCATGATTTAGGAATTGGTTTCATTCCTGAGGATCGCCAGCGTCAAGCTCTCATGATGAACTCACCGCTGTGGGAAAATCGAATTCTTGGGCATCAACGCTCAAAGCCAGTAATGCGTGGCTTTATAGTAGATAAAAAAGCTACCATCACCGACACTGCCAGAATCATGGAAGAGTTCGATGTTCGTGCACCTGGTCCGCAGACTCTTGCCACCGCATTATCTGGTGGAAACCAACAGAAATTTATTGTGGGTCGCGAAATGAGCAAAGCACCTGCATTACTTGTTGCATCTCATCCAACCCGCGGTGTCGATGTTGGAGCCCAGGGTGCTATATGGGAAGAGCTTCGCAGAGCCCGCGAAAAAGGGATGGCGATTGTTTTGATTTCAGCCGACCTTGAGGAGCTCATTGGTATGTCTGATCGCTTGCTCGTTATGTTGCGTGGTGTTGTAACAGCAGAGCTTGATCCAGCAAAGACAACACCTGAACAACTCGGCTCAGCTATGACCGGTGCAGCATGAAGAAATTTAAACTCTCAACGGTTTTACTAGCAATTGCTGCTCCGCTCACGGCCGCGGTCGTTTCAATTATTATCTCCTCACTAGCCGTTCTTGCTACTAAGAAATCCCCTATGGATGCCTATACAACTATGTGGGAGTTTGGAACAACGTCGGGTTCACTCATGCAGATGCTCAATACGGCGACGCCGTATTACATCGCAGCGATAGCGATAGCTATAACTTTTCGCGCCGGTCTTTTTAACATCGGAGTAGAGGGACAGTTACGTTTAGGTGCAATGTTTGGAGCCTACTTAGGTGCGATGTTTGTTCTGCCACCAGTCATTCATATTCTTGCGATAATGCTTATAGCGATGACTGTTGGTGGCTTGTGGGCAGCAATCGCTGGATACCTCAAGGTTAAACGGGGCGTGAGCGAAGTAATCTCGACGATTATGTTGAACGCCTTGGCGGGTGGATTATCTTCATACTTACTTGCAAATCGCTTTGCCGATCGCACCACGGCTTCAAACAACTTGTCGACCAAAGAGATTCCAGCCTCTGGCCAGTTTCCAAATCTCATGCCCTTATTGAATAAATTGGGCGTAGAAGATCAACCAGGTGGCGGGGTTTATGGAATGCTAATTTTTGCGGTAGCCCTCGGAATAACTTTTTGGTTTGTGGTGAGCCGCACACGCTTTGGTTTTGAGCTTCGCGCAACAGGTGCAAATCCAATTGCCGCGCGCGTGAGCGGTGTGAATTCAAAGCGGATGACCTTTATCGCCCTTGCATTATCTGGCGCAGTTGCTGGATTGGCTGGATTGCCAGCGGTGTTAGGCGATACGCACGCCTTTAATATGGGATTTCGTACTGGAATTGGTTTTACTGCGATCGCTGTTGCACTATTGGGCAGAAATAGCGCAGTTGGAATGGCTATTAGCGCTCTACTCTTTGGCTTCCTTGAGGTTAGCTCCAGATCTCTTGAGCTCATTGACATCGCTCCTGAGACGTATGTGATTATGCAGGGCTCAATTCTTCTCTCTTCTGTTATAGCCTATGAAGTTCTTCGCCGATACAAAATCACCTTGCAGAGTAAAGAGCTTGCAAAGGCGGTTGAAGAATGAAAATTAAAGCCTTGAAATCACTTCGCTATGCAGCGCTATTGATTTTTGTACTCTCAATTATTCGCATACTTACTGGTGCCTCAGATTTAACAAGCATCGGCACGGCTTCGGCCGCGCTATTACTCTCAGTTCCTATCGCTCTTGCAGGTCTTGGCGGCTTATTCTCGGAACGCTCTGGTGTCGTAAATATCGGTCTTGAAGGCATGATGATTATGGGTGCTTGGGCTGGCGGCATGATTGGTGCACAGCACGGACCTTGGATTGGTTTAATGGCTGCAATCATCTTTGGTGCAGTTGGCGCACTTATCCATGCCATCGCAACCATTACGTTTGGTGTAGATCACGTCGTATCTGGGGTTGCAATCAATATTATTGCCGCTGGCCTAGTGCGCTATATCTCAACTATTTTATATAAGAGTGGTGCATGGCTTGGACCATCACAATCTCCTGATGTTGCCTCGATTGGCACTAATGGCCTACCCGTTCTCTCTGGCGGAACCTACTTCGGGTGGAAGAGCCCTGATGTACTAACTGTTTTAGCTGAAAAACGCTGGTTTTTCATCTCTGATCTCGCTGCAGTGCTCCGCGGTTTAACAGGCGACCTCTCTTACGTAACCATGATCGCAGTCGCACTAGTTCCGCTCTCAGTATTTATTCTCTGGAAAACCTCCTTTGGGCTGCGCCTTCGCAGTGCTGGTGAGGCGCCAATCGCGGCTGAATCACTAGGCGTCAATGTCTATGCCATGAAGTATGCCGGAGTATTAATCTCTGGTGGCCTTGCAGGTCTTGGCGGTGGCTTCTTAGCCATCGTTGCTGCAAATCACTACCAAGAAAATCAAGTAGCAGGACGTGGATATATCGGACTAGCTGCACTGCTCTTTGGAAACTATCGCCCAGGTGGAATCTTAATGGGCGCAGGTCTATTTGGTTTTGCCGATGCCCTACAACTGCGAGACTCAGCATCGATTCACGCGCTAATTTTATTAATCGTTCTAATTCTTCTCTTTCTTGTTGTTCGTGATGTGCGAAAAGGTAGAGTGCTTAAGGCTGTTCTTACGTTAGCTTTTGCATCACTCTCGCTATGGTACTTCTTAGCAGTCGATGAGCTTCCAGGTCAGTTAGTGACAATGACGCCTTACATTACGACTCTTCTTGTTTTGGCAGTTGCATCTCAGAGGCTTCGAATGCCTGCCGCCGATGGGATCCCATATCGCCGCGGTGGTATGCAATGAGCGAGATTAATTGGGAGCAGCTACACAGTGCGGCAGTAGCGGCGATGAAAACCGCCTATGCACCGTATTCAAAGTTTCCAGTAGGTGTTGCAGCCCTTGTTAGTGATGGTCGTATCGTCTCGGGCTGTAACGTTGAAAATGCTAGTTATGGTTTAGGGCTATGTGCAGAGTGTGGCCTGGTATCAAATCTGATTGCGACTGGTGGTGGACGCTTAATTGCAATCTCATGTGTTGATGGGCAGGGAAATCACCTGGCACCATGTGGACGCTGTCGCCAATTACTATTTGAGCATGGTGGATCTAGCGCACTTTTAATGACCGATGATGGACCACAGACAATGGCCGCCATGTTGCCATGGGCCTTTGGTCCAGATGATTTAGACCGTAACGAGCGGTAAATGTCGCAGGTAGAGGCATTTTCAGCCGCTGAAGTGATTGCGGCAAAGCGAGATCACCACGCGCTCACTGATCCTCAGATTGATTGGGTGATCGATGCATATACGCGGGGCGCTGTGGCCGATGAACAAATGTCGGCGCTCTTAATGGCCATACTTTTAAATGGTATGGATCTGCGTGAGATTTCTCGCTGGACCGATGCGATGATTAATAGCGGCGAGCGTATGAACTGGTCGGCCCTATCTCGTCCAACGGTAGATAAACATTCAACTGGAGGAGTGGGAGA
>WLNU01000055.1 GCA_009699645.1 Actinomycetota bacterium
CCTGATGTATCGAGCATGACATCATCGACTCCCCAGTCGGCGCTTACGGCAGATAATCCGCCCTCAGTTGCAATAACAATAATGGGACAGCCAAGACCAGTGGTCGTTAATAAACGGGTGAGAGATTTTGCTGCAGGTAGATCTCGGCGCGCATCTACAAGGATTACATCCACATCGGGGACATCAACCAACACGCTAGCTTCGGCCGGCAAGATGCGAACGTGATGTGCGAGTAAGCCAAGTGAAGGCAGAACTTCCGTGCTCGCCAAATGAGTGTTTGTAAGTAGTAACACCCTGGCCATTGGTACAGACTACCCTTGTGAAATCATTGCTTCTACTTGCGATAGTCCTGGGGCTCGCTAGTGCTTATGGGCTTTGGTATCAGCGCTCACGCGGCACGGTTAAAGCTAAATCGGGGCAGGAGCTCATTAGCCAATCAATGATTGGAGCTAGCCTGGGATCAAGGGCAACGCTGGTGCAGTTCTCATCCGCCTTCTGCACACCATGTCGGGCCACACGTCTCTTACTTGAAAACATTGTCGAGGACATGAGCGATGTCGCTCATGTTGAAGTCGATGCTGAGGAGCAGTTAGCACTTGTGCGCCAACTCAACATTTTAAGTACGCCAACGACATTAATTCTTAATTCACGTGGCCTTGAAGTAGGTCGCGCCGTTGGAGCCCCTAAGCGTGAACAGGTCATCACGGCGCTGGCGGCTATCCGCGAATAATTCGCAACTGGCGTTTATCGGCTTCGCTCTTTATTATTTGTACATGTCTTTAGCCAGTTATTTCACCAAGCGCCGTGTCATTGATTTCGGTCGCCTTGCTGGCTCTTTGTGTCGAATGTAATTGTTGTAATTTAAAAACAATTATCCATTCAACTATCAAAGGAAAATCTTATGACTAAAGTTTTAAGCAAAAGAGTTACGTCCATATCCATAGATGCTAGAGGCCCGCGTTTTGGAGCGGTCATCACAACGGCAGTACTTGCAACAGCCCTTGTTACACAGAGCGTGTGGGTGATGGTATTCCAAGCAGTTATTTTTGCAATCGGTGCAATTAAAGGGCCACAGTTCACACCATATGCATTTATCTATAAGAAGGTAGTGAGGCCACGTCTTAAGGGTGAAGTTCCTACTGAAGATATTCGCCCTCCTCAATTTGCTCAAAGCGTCGGGCTCATCTTTGCGCTAGCGGCTCTGGCCGGGTCCATTACGGGTATCACGCCACTCTTTGTGGTGGCGGTTGCTTTTGCCCTGGCGGCAGCGTTCCTGAACGCAGCATTTAACTTCTGCCTAGGGTGCGAAGTTTATTTGCTGCTTCTTCGCGTAAAGTAGGGTCATGAGCCAAAAGCACGAACTCCTTGAAAAGGGATTGCGCCTTACCCCTCAACGCGAACTCGTTCTATCGGCAGTGCGTGAACTCGGGCACTCAACACCAGAAGATATTGCCGAAAAAGTTCGTCTGACACATCCAGGTATCAATCTTTCGACTGTATACCGCAACCTTGAAACACTAGAAAACGTTGGCTTAGTAGTGCATACGCATTTGGGACATGGTGGGGCGACCTATCACGCAGCCGAAGAGCTAACACATCTGCATCTTGTCTGCGGAAAGTGCGGATCTATCGGTGATGCACCGATCGATGTTGCATCTAACTTTGTTAATACTCTGGCCGATGATTATGGTTTCAAAACCGATGTCACTCACTTTGCAGTGTACGGAACATGTACGGCCTGCCAATGAGCGCTGTTGTTGTAGAAAATGGTGTTGATAAGGGTGCTGTGTGGCACTTTGGCGAGCCCGTTAAAGAACAACGAGCCCTTGCTGCCGGCAGTGCATGGGCCGATCTCTCACATTTAAATATTATCGCTGTCAGTGGTGAAGATCGCCTGAAATGGTTGCATGATTTAACGACTCAATACTTAAATGATTTAGGTGTTGGCATCTGGAAACCTGCAATGATTTTAGATCCCCAGGGCCATATCGAATATCAATTCAACTTAGTCGATGATGGCGCGACAACCTGGCTAGTTTTAGATCCTGGATATTCCTCAACCCTGCTTACATATTTAACAAAGATGAAGTTTATGTTGCGCGTTGACGTGCGCGATGCAACGGCTGAATATGCAGTCTTGCGAGCACCGGGTGCTACAACCGATATTGGTGGCCCATTTGCACTTGTGCCACGGGCAGAACTCGCTCAGACAAGTGAGGCCTTTAATGCTGTTGCAACACAGGTGGGAACATGGGCCATTGATGCTGAACGTGTTGCTGCGCACCGCCCCCGAATTGGTTTTGAGACTGACCACAAATCAATTCCTAATGAGATTGGTGTATTAAACGCTGCAGTACATATGAATAAGGGTTGTTACCGTGGCCAGGAGACCGTGGCGAAGATATTTAACTTAGGGAATCCCCCGCGGCGCTTAGTGATGTTGCATCTAGATGGCAGTGATGTCGGCTTTCCAGCGCAAGGCACGAAGATAGAAAACGATGGAGTACCAGTTGGTTTTATCGGCACCGTTGCCCGCCATCACGAACTAGGCACAATCGCCCTTGCAATCGTAAAGCGAAATACACCGATAGATATAACCCTTATAGTTGATGGGATTCCTGCCTCGCAGCAAGTGATTGTTTAAGCGCTATTCTTTGCCCATGGAGCTGTTCACATCGATAATCCTTGGCATCGCAGCTATTGCACTTGGTGTGGCGCTCATTATTTATGCATTCCGTGGCCGCCAATCACAGGCCAGACGCTCGCCACGATTTAGAGGTCGCCCATAAATGGTCTTTACGATTCCTGAAGGTCTGCACCCCGATTTAAATCCACTTGCCTGGATGGTTGGTACCTGGCGCGGTAAAGGTCGGGGCGAGTATCCAAGTATTGAGCCCTTTGAATTTGCACAAGAGGTTGTCTTTAATCACGATGGTCGTCCATTTCTTAATTACTACTCACGTTCATGGATCTTAGATAAAGAGGGTGAAATTGTGCGCCCCGGAGGTTCAGAAACTGGTTTCTGGCGCCCAAAACCCAATAATGTTTTAGAGGTAGTTCTTGCACATAACACTGGCATCTCTGAGGGTTGGGTCGGACACTTTGACGGACCGAAGATTCAATTAGTTCTTGATCAACCGTACTCAGCACCAACGGCAAAAATTGTTACTGGTGGAGTTCGTTTATACGGTCTTGTTGCGGGTGAACTTTTCTTTGCATATGACATGGAGACGCCAACGCAAGAGCTGCAGTCACATATTTGGTCCTCCCTTGAACGGCAGAACGAGTAAGTAATGCTTGGCGAAATCCTGGCCGAAGTAGTTCGAAGCGGTGTCGTTGAATCTGTGCACGCCGGTCACTTTGTTGCACTCAATAGCGATGGTTCGATACTGGCCCAAAAAGGTGATCCCACACTGCCTATGTATTCGCGCTCATCCCTTAAATCAATCCAAGCAGCTGCGATGGTTCGAGCCGGATTAGAGATCGAAGCGCGATTACTTGCCCTTGTCTGTGGCAGCCATGCAGGTACACCAATGCATCAAGATGGTGCCTTGGAGATATTGGCAAAGGCTGGTTTAGATGCATCGGCGTTGATGTGTGTGATGGATCGCCCCTTAGATGAAACTCTTCGCCGTAGCGCCGAACCAACACGCCTTGCAATGAACTGCAGCGGTAAACATGCAGGCATGATTCTGACCTGCCATATCAATAATTGGCCCCTAGATTCATATCTTGATCCATCACATCCGCTTCAGCTTACGATAGCTGCTGAAGTTGAAGCTATGAGTGGTGAAAAAATCTCTCATACAAGTGTTGATGGCTGCGGTGCACCGCTGTTTATGTTTTCACTTTTAGGTCTAGCACGGGCAATACGCGCACTAACAATTTCAACAGATTATGTTCATCAAAGCGTTGTTCAAGCCTGTCGCGAGAATCCAGAGATGGTTTCAGGTGATGGTCGACTTGCAACGCGGATGATGCAAAAACTTCCGGGTCTTTTTATGAAAGATGGCGCAGAGGCCGTTAACGTTGCATCCCTTCCTGATGGCCGTGCATTTGCATCAAAGATCAGTGATGGAAATGCACGCGCTAATCCTGCAGTTACACAGGCCATCTTGAAGTTATTTGGCATTGATGCCCATGAAATACTTGAGCCTGTGTATGGGGGAGGTAAAAACATAGGCTCCATTCGCGCAACCTTCTAACAAGTCGTACCCTTATTCAATGAACGGCCGCATTGCAACCGTAATGGTGCATACATCCCCATTGGATCAACCAGGTATTGGTGATGCTGGTGGTATGAATATTTATGTACTCGAATCGGCCCAGCGCATGGCGGCGATGGGTGTTGAAGTCGATATTTTTACGCGCCGTACTGAAAGTGAATCCCCTGAGATTATTGAAATCTCAAAAGGAGTTCGTGTTCGATACTTTGATTGCGGCCACGGCAACTTAACTAAAGAGCAGATGCCAGTTCACATTCTTGGGCTCTCTAAAGAGTTTCTGCGCATAGTTAAAGATGAAAAGTACGATGCAATACATTCACATTATTGGATCTCAGGAAAGGTAGCTATGCCGGCTGCGGCCAAGCTAGGCATCCCATTGATTCACACCATGCACACAATGGCTCGTGTAAAGAATTTAAATCTCGCCGAGGGTGAAAGCCCTGAGCCGATGATTCGGGTGCAGGGTGAGACACAGGTTGCAGCAGCGGCCCAGGCGCTTATCGCCAATACCGACTCTGAAGCCGCCAGTCTTGTATCTCTCTACGATGCATGTCCGGATACGGTCCATGTTGTAAATCCCGGAGTGGATTTATTTACATTCACTCCCGGTACAGGTCGAAAGGCTGCGCGTGAGCAGATCGGTACTCCTACCGATGCACTGATAGTAACTTTTGTTGGCCGAATTCAGCCACATAAGGGCCCAGAAGTATTAATCCGAGCAACATCAGAGCTAGTAAAACATTCACCGCAAATGCGTCCTCAGTTAATCGTGAACATTATTGGTGGTGCCTCTGGTGCTAATACCGAAGAGGTCGAGCGGCTCAAAGAGTTAGCGACTTGGCTTAACATCGATGATGTCATTCATTTTGCACCTCCCGTACCACGTGCAGATTTAGTGCACTGGTACCGTGCCGCAGATTTAGTGTGTGTACCTAGTTACTCTGAAAGTTTTGGTTTAGTTGCACTTGAGGCGCAAGCCTGTGGCACACCGGTTGTAGCAACTGCTATTGGTGGACTACGCACAGCTGTAGCCGATGGAATCTCTGGTGTCTTAGTCGATGGACACGATCCTAAAGCCTGGTCATCGGTGATTGCCCGTTTACTGCACGAGCCACAGCGCCGCGTTCTATTATCGATGGGGGCAATCGAGCACGCCTCTCACTTTGGTTGGGATACAACTGCGCGTGGAACTCTAGATATTTATGACCAGGTAATAACCCAAAACAATGCAGCGGCCAAAATAGCGGGACAGTAATGGCTGCGATCGACCCCCGAATCACAATTGAAGAGTTTCTTGATTCACATGATATGGAGTTTGAAAAGAAAGATAGCAATACTTTTCTCATCACTTTGCCTGGTGAAAAGAAGCTTCAAACGCATTGCGCCTTAATTGTTGGCGATCATTCACTGAGCATTAATGCATTTGTGATTCGCAAACCCGATGACAACGAGGCGGCAGTGCATGCCTGGTGTATGGCTAAAAATGCATCGTTATATGGCATTGCATTTGCAATTAATGCTCTGGGCGATATTTTCTTAGTCGGTCGCCTGCCCTTATTTGCCGTTACCGATCGCGAAATCGATCGACTGGTTGGTGCAGTCCTGCAGGTTTCAGACTCATCCTTTAATCCACTGTTAGAACTTGGCTTTGCAAATGCCATCCGCCGTGAATGGGCTTGGCGCCTTTCGCGCGGTGAGTCACTGGCGAATTTAGATGCTTTCAAGCATCTGGTTTAGGATGTATCTATGAGCAACTTTGAGTTAATCCTTCTGCGCCATGGTGAATCTGAATGGAACGCTAAGAACCTTTTCACTGGCTGGGTTGATGTTGCCTTATCGAGCAAGGGTCAAGATGAGGCGCGACGTGGTGGTGCTCTGCTGGCCGAACGAAATCTTCTGCCCGACATAGTTCACACATCGCTGTTGCGTCGTGCAATTCATACATCCCAACTAGCTCTAGATGAATGCCAGCGTCATTGGATCCCCGTGCAGCGCTCGTGGCGTTTAAATGAGCGTCACTATGGCGCTTTGCAGGGAAAAGACAAGGCCCAGACATTGGCTGCATATGGGCAAGAACAGTTTGCGTTGTGGCGTCGCTCATTTGATGTCCCACCGCCACCCATCGATGAGAACGATGAGTTTTCGCAGAGCAAAGATCCACGCTATGCCGATATCACAGTGCCAAAGACCGAGTGCCTCAAAGATGTCATCGATCGCATGCTGCCTTACTGGCACGACTCAATTCTTCCTGATTTAAAACAGGGCAAGAGAGTTCTTGTCACCGCTCACGGAAATTCGCTGCGCGCCTTAGTAAAACACCTAGATGGAATCAGTGATGCCGATATCGCAGCGTTAAATATCCCAACTGGAATTCCTTTGTACTACAAACTCAATGCAGATTTCTCACCAGTGCTCAAAGGTGGAGAGTATTTAGATCCAGCTGCGGCAAAGGATGCAATTGCAGCCGTTGCCAATCAAGGAAAAAAGTAAGCCTACTTTTTCGCTGGAGTAACAGCCTCCATTTGCGCAGAGATTCCGGCGTAAGTATCACGCTGGTCTCTCACAATGGCGGTCAGAGTTAACTCTCCGCCGCGGGCAAAAAACAGTGTGACCGTTACATTTTGACCAGCGACAACATCGAGGGATGGAACCACAGCTTTGGCATTTGCCGATGCGCCTTCAAAGATGATGGGTGAGTTTTTTGACAGTGTCCTATTACCGCTCAACGTTGCAACCTGTGCGTTGATGGCGACTCCTAAAAGCGCATCATCTGTATCAGATGTGTTAATCAGTGTGCCGACGATAACTCCGGCTTTTTCCGCTGTCTCAACTATTAAAAGATTACGGACCTTAATCTCGGATTGATCGTTGATGATTGCGCCTTCAACACCATCTGTTACCTGTATAATATTGCGAGTCTCAGCGTTAAAACCAGCCCCACATGCAGTTAGTGAGAGGGCAAGAACTAATGTCAATAGTGCAATACCTGTGCGACGCATGGGGGATATTCTCTCACATGAAATTAATAGTGAAATACGCTGGTTTTGCGCTAAATAGCGCGAGGTGACTCGATAGTAAATCGCTGGTACAATTGTCCTCTAGCGAAGGGCAACACATGACATTTAAGGTCGGCGAAACCGTTGTTTATCCCCATCACGGAGCAGCTCTCATCGAAGCAATCGAGAAGCGCGTGATAAAAGGTGAAGAAAAGACCTATTTA
>WLNU01000056.1 GCA_009699645.1 Actinomycetota bacterium
ACAGGAATATACCTATGGCACATTGCGCAATATTTTGGTCCGCCAACCAGGACGCTTGCGTGTGTTGGCAGGAAAATTTATAGCGATGAAGTTATTTGCACTCGTCATGATTATTCTCTCGGGCATTATCAGCATTAGTGCATCAATCCTTTTAGCACCCCGTGCAAAAGTCTCAACCGATCTCTGGTTTGGTGCCGATGGGCGTCATGCTCTATTGACGACCTTTATCAACATAATCATCTCAGTTATTGGCTTTGGCACGATCGGCATGGTTCTGGGTCTCTTACTTCGCTCACCGATTAGCGCGATCTCATTTGGTGTTTTGTGGTTGTTGATTGTTGAAAACCTATTAATAGCAGTTAAGAACTCACTGCAAGATTGGATGCCTGGTGCACAGCTTGCCGCCATAGCATCGGGTGGCAAGCCAAGAGGCATGACAACTGGAATCGAATACTCCCACGCATTATTAATCGGTGGAATTTACGTTGCAGTGGGTGCCATAGTCGCATCATTCTTATTTGTACGCCGTGATGTATCTAATTAAAGACACCAGCGGGTATTACCCGTCTTTTCTAAGCTAACTCATTTATTCTTAAGACCTTCCTCCGGAGGTTGTGATTTGAAAAAATATAGAGCGATCTCACTTGCTCTCATCGCCGTACTGACGCTGACATCGGCGCCGGCGTTAGCAAAGACCCCAAAACCAACATTGGCCCAAATCGAGGCTGCAAAAAAGGTTGAAGCAGAGAAGAAAAAAGCTGCGGATGCTCAAGCGGCAAAGTTAGCGGCTGCAAATCAAAACCTGCGAACATTAACGGCGAAAGCAAATGCTGCAACAGCCCTTTATGTAAAGGCACAAAAGGAGTTGGCTATCGCAGAAGCGGCAGCACGCGCTGCTGCGAAGTACGCCGCTGAAACGGCAACTGCAGTGGAGGAGGCACACCGAGTAATTGGCCGCCTTGCAGCGAATGCATATATTTTGGGTGGAAGTATGAGCGATATCGAACCGCTGCTTAGTGCAAATGGTCCACAGGATTTAATGGATCAACTGAGTACGTTAAGCACATTGGGATCTAAGAATACGATCGCACTTGAGAGATTTAAAGCCGCTGAAGTAATCGCACGTGCAGCTAAAGCCGCCGCTGATGAAGCAAAGGTTGCACAGCAGAAAGCTACCGATAAAGTTGCTGTGGCAAAAAAGACGGCCGATGATGCAAAGGCCGAACAGGCCAAAGAAGTTGCAAAGTTACAAAAAGTTCAAGATCAATTGTTGAAAGATTTACTGAGCGCGCGCAAGGTGCGAACAACGCTGGAGCAACAGCGTCAACTTGCGCTCTTAGAAGAGGCCCAAGCAAATCAAGCTGGGCAAACTCCAGGACAGGCAAAGATCTGGCCTGATCTTGGATTCAAGGGTCGATCAACTATTCGAACAGATGAGGCGCAGCGTTTAAAGGCCGTTGAGTTTGCCAAGAAACAAGTACTGGCCCGTAAGCCATATGTATGGGGTAGTGAAGGACCAAATACTTTTGACTGTTCAGGCCTTGTCTATGCCGCTTATAAGTATGCCGGCCTTGGTTGGCCAAACTGGGATCGACTTAACTCAGCGCTATATACGGGATATACCAAGCATGTTTCACTCAATGCCCTTGTGCCTGGAGATCTCTTGTTCTACTCATACAAGGGCACTATCTCAACAATCCACCACATATCGATTTATGCAGGTAACGGCATGATGTGGGAGGCAAACTCGAAAGATAAAGGGCTGCTGTACTCAAGTATTTATAGTGTTAAGGGACTTATGCCATTTGGTGGTCGGGTCTAGTCTTATCGCATGAGCGCAACTGCACCGGTAATTCGCAACGCAGTTCGCCTATGGCTTGAAAAGTTAGAGGCCGGTGATCTAGTTTGTGTCGCCGTATCGGGTGGCGCTGATTCTTTAGCACTTGCATATGCCCTCTCACTTGAGGCACCAAAGTTAGCGATTCAACTGCATGCAGTGACAGTTGATCATCAACTTCAATCTGGATCTGCGGCTCAAGCAGCAACAGTTGTTGTGCAGATGACGTCATTGGGTATTGAAACAACAGTTGCAAAGGTAAGTGTTGAGATTACGGAAGGCCTTGAAGCATCGGCACGCAAGGCGCGGTATGCAGCACTAGATTCAGTAGGTGATACATTAAATGCAGTTGCTATCTTCTTGGGACATACCCGTGATGATCAAGCTGAAAGCGTTTTATTAGGATTAGCTCGAGGCTCAGGAACACGATCGTTATCGGGAATGGCGCCACATCAAGGAAAATATATCCGCCCGCTACTCTCTATCACGCGCGAGCAGACTGAAAAACTTTGTGATGAGCTTTCTTTAGATGACTGGCAAGATCCGCATAATAAAGATGCACAATTTGCCCGTGTGCGCGTGCGCACAGTCGCAATACCAACACTTGAAAAAACAATTGGCCCAGGGATCTCTGAGGCTCTTGCGCGCAGCGCCGATCTACTGCGCCATGATGCCGATGCCCTCGATGCATGGGCAGAGCGCGAGATTCGACATCTGGATTTAGCTGATCTGGAGTGCGAGCATCTCTCCCAACTGCCACGGGCGATCCGCAGCCGGATTATTCGCATGGCCATCTATGCCGCAGGTGCGCCCTCAGGCTCAATCTCGGCCGAGCATGTTGCCTCAGTTGAGGCCTTAATTATGGGCTGGAGCGGGCAGGGTCCATCTCACCTCCCTGGTGGTGTGAAGGTTGAGCGTTTTTCGGGCAGACTTTCGCTCTTACGTAACTGAGTCAGGGGAGCCTTCGTGGATTTAGCTGGAGTGGAAAAAGAGATCGAACGCGTTGTTGTCACAGAGCAAGAGCTACAAGCAAAAATCAAGGAGCTTGCGGCGCGCATTGATAAAGATTACGCAGGAAAAGATCTCCTTTTAATTGGTGTGCTTAAAGGCGCGGTTATGGCTATGGCCGATCTTTCGCGTGCATTGGCGCGCCACGTTGAGATGGATTGGATGGCCGTGTCATCGTATGGCTCTGGCACAAAATCCAGTGGAGTAGTTCGAATCCTAAAAGATTTAGATCGTGACATAACTGGGCGCAATGTTTTAATCGTTGAAGACATTGTTGATTCAGGTTTAACACTTTCATGGCTAAAGGCCAACCTCGAATCACGTGGAGCTAGCAGTGTTGAAATACTCTCTATCTTGCGCAAGCCAGAGGCGGCAAAAGTTAGAGTTGATGTTAAGTATGTTGGCTTTGAGATTCCACCAGATTTCGTTGTTGGCTATGGTCTCGACTTTGATGAAAAATATCGCAATCTTCCATTTATTGCTGTGCTTGCTAAGCACATGTACTCCTAAACCCTTAAGAAACGAGAAATAAAAGAGATGTCTGATACGAAGAAGCCAGTACAGAAGCCGGCGAAGAAAAGCTCTTTAAAGAAGAGTTTTGCGGGTAGCTCCACACCCAAGAAGCCAGCAACTCGTGCCGGTCGAATCTTTCGTGGGCCGCTTTTTTGGATTCTCGTTGCAATTTTCGCAGTCTCTATCTTTGGTCAGATTACATCTGCCGGGAACCGTTATACGCAGATCGAAACATCTCAAGCCCTCGATGCTATTGCCCGCTCTAATGTCGAGTCGGCAGAGATAGTAGATAAAAATCAAAAACTCCGTTTAATATTAAAACCAAGTGCTTCAATTAAAGGTGCAACAAAGGTAGAAGCCTCCTATGTCGCTCGCCAAGAGCCAACTATCGTGGATGCCCTTACATCTAACCCACCATCTAAGGGTTGGAACGTCCGAGTCCCTTCACAATCACTGCTTGTCTCCTTCCTTTTTTCAATAATCCCATTTCTCTTAATCGGCTTCCTCTTCTTCTGGATGATGAGCCAGGCCCAGGGCGGCAATAAGGTCTTTGCGTTTGGTAAATCCCGCGCAAAACTTCAAAGCAATGATGTTCCGCAAACAACCTTTAAAGATGTTGCTGGAGCAGATGAGGCCATTGCCGAACTCGAAGAGATTAAAGATTTTCTAGCTAACCCAGATAAATACGGAGTATTGGGCGCAAAGATTCCAAAAGGTATTCTGCTCTTTGGTCCTCCAGGAACAGGTAAGACTCTCCTTGCCCGCGCCGTTGCAGGTGAGGCAGGAGTTCCTTTTTATTCGATCTCAGGATCGGACTTTGTTGAGATGTTTGTAGGTGTTGGCGCCGCACGTGTACGTGATTTATTTAAGCAGGCAAAGGAAAACTCACCGGCAATTGTCTTTGTTGACGAGATAGATGCAGTTGGTCGCCAACGTGGTGCTGGAATGGGTGGCGGACATGATGAGCGCGAGCAAACGCTCAATCAACTGCTAGTTGAGATGGATGGCTTTGAAGAAAATACAAAGGTTATTCTTATCGCTGCAACTAACCGCCCAGATGTTCTAGATCCAGCACTATTGCGCCCGGGCCGCTTTGACCGTCAGATCGCAGTTGATCGTCCAGATCTCAAGGGTCGCGAAGCGATTCTGGCAGTGCATGCAAAGAACAAGCCATTGGGTAATGATGTAAAGCTCATTGATTATGCACGGCGCACACCAGGCTTCACAGGTGCCGATCTTGCAAATGTTCTTAACGAAGCTGCGCTGCTAACTGCACGCGAAGAGAAAAAAACTATTTCAAATACCGAACTAGATGAGGCTATTGATCGCGTAATGGCTGGTCCACAACGTAAATCTCGCATCATGAGTGATGACGAGCGACGAGTAACGGCCTACCACGAAGCCGGTCACGCCCTTGTTGCGCATGCACTTCCTCATACCGATCCAGTTCATAAAATTACAATCATGCCTCGCGGTCGCGCACTGGGCTACACAATGATTCTGCCTGATGAAGATCGCTACTCAACAACGCGTAATCAACTATTGGATCAGTTGGCATACTCACTGGGCGGCCGAGCAGCTGAAGAGTTAATCTTTCACGATCCATCAACAGGTGCCTCAAATGATATTGAAAAAGCGACTGCACTAGCTCGCGCAATGGTCACACAGTATGGAATGACTGAGGCGATTGGAGCTATTAAGTTAGGGGCAAATAGTGATGCACCATTTATGGGGCGCGACTATGGACACCAGCGCGATTACTCTGAAAGCATCGCAGGAGTTGTCGATCGCGAAATCCGTAAACTCATTGAAAACGCCCATCAAGAGGCCTTTGATATCTTGGTTGCAAACCGCAAGATTTTAGATGAGATGGTTTTAGTGCTCCTAGATAAAGAGACGCTCAATAAGGAAGAGATTACAAAGATCTTTAAGAAAGTAAAATCTGTGACTGCACGCCCAGCCTGGACTGGATCTATTACGCGCATTCCATCGGACCAGCCACCAGTTGATGTGCCAGAGCGAGCCGTTGTTACAAAGGCAAAAAAACCTACTCGTAGTAAGAAGCCGGCAGATGACAATTAGTAAAGTCACTCTCACCAATGGCCACCCAGCTACTCCTTATGATCAAGAACGGGCCGAGCGCGCAGTGCGCGAGCTTTTATTGGCACTCGGTGAAGATCCAGATCGTGAAGGCTTAAAAGAAACACCAGCACGAGTAGCTCGAGCCATGAAGGAAAACTTTGCAGGTTTATGGCAGGCACCAGAAGATGTATTAACTACGACATTTGATATCGGTCATGAAGAGCTTGTCATTGTCCGAGATATTGAGGTTTTCTCCCACTGTGAGCATCACCTAACACCTTTTCACGGTGTTGCACATATTGGATATATCCCTCGCGGGAAAATCACGGGACTTTCAAAGTTAGCGCGCTTAGTCGACGTCTTTGCCAAACGCCCACAAGTACAAGAGCGCCTAACTACTCAGATCGCTGATGCCTTAGTAGAAATCCTTGATCCCCTCGGTGTAATTGTCATTATCGATTGTGAGCATTTATGTATGTCAATGCGCGGTGTCAAGAAGTCACAGGCCCGTACTACGACAAGTGCGGTTCGCGGGGCCTTGCTGAATGCATCCACGCGTGCCGAAGCGATTAGTCTTATTACACATCGGTAAAAACCATGTTAGTTATGGGAATTCTCAATGTAACTCCAGATTCTTTTGCAGATGGCGGACGTCATAACTCTCTTGAAACTGCGCTACAACGCGCTCGCGAAATGATTGCCGAAGGCGTCGACATCATCGATATCGGTGGAGAGTCCACACGTCCCGGAGCGCAAAGAGTTAGTGCTGATGAAGAGTTAGCCCGTGTGATTCCAGTAATTACAGAGTTAGCCAAAGATGGCGTGCTTATAAGTATCGACACTATGCGTGCAAGTACCGCACTTGCTGCAGTAGATGCTGGCGCGCAGATTATTAATGATGTGAGCGGGGGATTAGCAGATCCGACGATGCTCACAGTAGCGGCCCAGTTGAACCTGCCCTATATCGCTATGCATTGGCGGGGCGCATCAAAGGATATGAATTCGCGGGCGGTTTACGGCGATGTTGTGCATGATGTCATCCAAGAGCTTCAAGAGAGAATCTCTGCAGCTTTAAATGCTGGGATTAGTAAAGATAACTTAATTATCGATCCAGGTATTGGCTTTGCTAAAGATGCAGACCACAACTGGAAAATTATTGATCACATAGATGAATTTGTATCTCTTGGATACCGGGTACTTGTTGGTGGCTCACGTAAGCGATTCTTAGGTGGAGATACACCTGATGGGCGCGAAGCTGCCAGTGTTGCCCTGACAAAGCGCCTCTCCACGAGCGGTATTTGGGGAGTTAGAGTTCACTCTGTGAAGCCCCATAAAGATGTGTTAGCGCAATGAGTGATCAGATACTGCTCGTCGGAATCCATGGCTTTGGATACCACGGTCTGCTCGAACACGAGCGCACAAATGGCCAGGATTTTTACATTGATTTAGCTTTAGAGGTTGATCTGCGCGCAGCATCAATCAGTGATTCGATCGAGGATACCGTTAGCTATGCCGAGATAACTGATTTAGTTGTTATAGAGATTACAACTGATCCTGTTTCACTTATTGAAAAACTTGCAGGGCGCATCGCCGAGCGGATTCTTAAATCATTTACGAAGGTTAATTCAGTAACGGTTACCGTACACAAGCCGCAAGCTCCAGTCTCGGCCTCGCTTAAAGATATCGCGGTGCAGATAACACGCACGCGATGAGAGCGGTAATAGCACTTGGTGCAAATATCGGTAACCCACATGAGAATTTAGATCTTGCAGTCGCGCTTTTAAAAGAATCAACCGATGTAGTTGCCGTCTCCTCATATTACATAACCGCTCCTGTTGGCGGGCCAGTTCAACCAGATTATGTAAATGCAGTCTGTGTTATTGAGAGCGATCTTCCAGCATTGGATTTACTCTCATTGTTACAAGGAATTGAAAAAAGCATGGGCCG
>WLNU01000057.1 GCA_009699645.1 Actinomycetota bacterium
CTCCAATCAATCTGTCAAAGATGCGCTAGCGCGCAGAGGTATTACTGAAATTATGGATGTGCACATGGAGACCTGGCCCATCGGTGCTCAGATTCCAAAGCATCTAGATGATGGCCGGCGATTAATTTGGACACCCATGTGGCACCGTCCGACGCCGGAGGCTAATTTTTACGCCCATCCAATTAATGGACTCCATGCAATCGTTGATCTAGATGCAGAAGAGTTAGTGGCCCTTGAGGATAATTCTGACGTTCCAATTCCACAAACCCCTGGCCCATACCGTGAATCACAATCCGAACCAACAGTAAAACTCAAAGAGCTCATGATTCACCAACCTAATGGCCCATCTTTTAGCATTGAAGGCTGGAAGATCAATTGGGAGCGTTGGTCTTTACGTATTGGCTTTGATCAGCGGGAGGGTCTTGTCATACATGATGTTAATTTCAATGATGAGGGTAATCTTCGTAAAATTGCTCATCGCCTATCGATTGCCGAACTAGTCATCCCTTACGGAGATCCCAGCCAGGGTGCCTACCGCAAAAATGCTTTTGATACTGGTGAATATGGACTCGGAAACTTCACTAACTCATTAACACTGGGCTGTGATTGTCTGGGCGAAATTCTCTACTTAGATGTCAGCGTTACTGAGGGTGATGGACAGGTGCGCACCATTAAAAATGCAATCTGTGTGCATGAAGAAGACTTTGGAATCTTATGGAAGCACACCGATGTCGATGGTCATACCGAGGTACGCCGAGGCCGACGTTTTGTGGTCTCATCGATTGTCACCGTAAATAACTACGAGTACGGCTATTTCTGGTACTTCTACCAAGATGGCTCCATTGAGTTTGAAGCTAAGTTAACTGGAATTGTTTTAACCCTGGCAGACACGCCTGGTGTGGATCACCCATCGGCGACCGAGTTAGAGCCTGGCTTATGGGCGCCGTATCACCAGCATATTTTATGTGCACGAATTGATCTCGATATCGATGGCACCGAAAACAGCGTGGTTGAAGTTGAATCCTTTGCTCACCCAATCGGTGAGAAGAATCCTTACGGGGGAGCCTACGAAACGCGTGAGACTATTTTAGCCAGTGAGAAAAAGGCACAGCGATTAATCGATCCAATGACGAGCCGCTTCTGGAAGATAATAAATCCCAGTAGAAAAAATCATGTTGGTCATAGTGTTGGCTACAAATTAATTCCGGGTCATACGACTTTTCCATTAGCACTTCAAGAGTCGGTCTTAGGCAAGCGTGCTGGCTTTATGTATCAACACTTATGGGTAACTCCTAATAAAGATCAAGAGCGCTATCCTGCCGGTGATTATCCATTCCAACACGATGGTGGTGCGGGATTGCCAGAGTGGACCGCCGCCGATCGATCAACTGAAAATACCGATGTAGTGATGTGGTACGTATTTGGAACAAATCACATTCCACGCACAGAGGATTGGCCAGTAATGCCAGTTGAACGTACAGGTTTTCATTTAAAGCCCAGCGGCTTCTTTCGACGTAGTCCAGCGATGGATGTTGTAGCTTCAGAGCCGCTCGACCCTCAATGTCACTAAGACGAGTTCGGGCCTATGCAAAGGCGGCGCACTTTGGCCCCACGATTCTTATCACCGGTATTTCATTTGTACTTGCTATGCGACTTTGGTGGGAGGGCCCTGCATATCTAATCGCCTTTACTGTATTTCTCGGTCAGTTAATAATCGGCTGGAGCAATGATATTTATGATTACGGCGATGATCTAAAGCACGCACGGCTAAATAAACCTCTCGTTGCCGGCACAATTATGGTTGAGCAGCTTCGTAAAGCTACATTTATTCTCTTACCAATCGCCGTAATCGCTAACCTGATCGGACCTTTGGGCCTTAAGGGTGGCTTGGTTTACCTGCTCGGAGTTGGTTGTGGAATTGCATATAACTTCTACTTTAAATTCTCTCCCCTCTCCCCATTGCCCTATGCCGTGGCATGTGCGGCTCTGCCGGCATCGATTTTCTATGCCACCGATCGAACTCCACCGATGTGGGTATTGGCCGCCGGTTCGATGCTTGGCGTTGCCTTTCATTTTCTTAACGTCATTAAGGATCTAGCCCACGATAGAGAGAGTGGTATCGGTGGTCTTCCACAGCGTTTAGGTAAGAGAGCCTCTAGCGCGATCGCTCTTGTATTAGCGATTGCAACAGGGATGCTATTTCTCAGCAACCCTGTGAGCAGAGATCTATCATCGATCGAATTTAATTACAGCTCTGCCTTTATCGTTGGGGGAGAACGTCCGGTAAATGTTAATATGCCAAGTGGATATTCAAGAGAGGTACCAGCACCGCTATTAATCGATCTGCATGGATACAGTGGCACTAGTGAGAGTCAGCTTCGTTTTTCCTTATTGGCAGCAGCTACACAAAAGCGCGGTGTAATTTACGCAGCCCCCGATGGTCTACTAGATTCTCAAGGCAATCAATTCTGGAACGCTTCAAAGGCCTGCTGTAATTTCAACAATAATCCAGTTGATGACGTGGCATATATTCAATCTCTCATCGATGAGATTTCTAGCAAAGTATCGGTTGATTCCAAGCGAATCTATCTCTTTGGTCACTCTAACGGCCATTTCATGACATATAAATTTGCATGTTCACGTCCAGAGAGCGTTGCTGCTATTGCCGGCCTTGCCGGAGCAATGGATAGTGATGTAGCAACATGTGCTCCGAGTGCGGCCGTAAATGTCCTGCATATCCATGGCACAAGTGATGCAACGATTCTCTATGACGGTGGATCTCTATTTGATAATTTATATACAAGTGCAGCCACAAGTGTTAAAAGGTGGGCACAGATTGATAAATGTTTGACGAGCCCACAAATTGGAGCAGCCTTTGATCTGATAAGCACCCTTGATGGTGCTGAAACAACTCCTACGATTTATTCCTGCCCACGAACAACGGTGGAGCTCTGGAGTATTAATGGTGGTGCCCATAGCCCTGATATAGGTGAGAGCTCTGCGCTAAAAATAGTTGACTGGTTTCTAGCCCACCCTAAGAAATAAGTATCTATTAATCAGTGTAGTTAACTATGGCCAGACACATTTCATCACGGGTACCTTCACCCCAAACAACGTAATTGGGAGTCAGATTCTTAAACTCTGGCAGGAGAGCCCGCAGGCCAATATCAAATGTGCAGGTTACTTTCAATTTATCCCCAGGCATCGCAAGTATCGGATTTTTGAGCCAATCAGTTGTTTGGTTATCGAAATCCCAAATTGGACGGTTCATGATGACCGAGGCATTGCTAGTGCTCGCTTGGGTATATGTGACGCTGATGTTTTTACCTAGCTGGTGCATGTGTCCGGTAACTCCATAAATTTTAATGGGATAACGAATAGTCGTTGTGCACTCAGATACTGGGCTAGGAATGGGGTTGAGTGCATTCTGGCCACAAATAAATGACAATCCACGGGCTTGAAGTGCTCCCTTATCAGATGTGCGATTGGCTAAATCAATTAAAGCCGCCTCTCGTTTGCACAGCGGCCCCGACTCTTGCGGGGAGCATGCTACTTCGACAGGTGCAGCGATTAGAAGTGTTTTCAATGTATCAACACTTGTAGTTGCAAGAGAGAGTGAGAGCTTCATAGATGCTAGATTTTTACTTGGAGAAACTCCAGGCATGACATGAAAATGTGACTGCAAAATAAATTGATCTCCAGCAACAACCTTCATTCCAGTACCAGCTGGATAGGCCTTGAAGTTTCCACCTGGTGCCCAAAAAGATACCCAACTAGATGGTGATGCCGCCGAAAATGCGCTAGCCCCAGGAATTCCAGTGTCACCAAAACATGACCATCCAGCTTCGCTACTCTCTTTATCAAGGGCCTGGGTGGTAGCTACGTTTGCTGCCTCTACTTTGTAGAGAATTCCGTGGTGTGAGACCTTTAAATTATCTGGCTCAATCGAAACTGACTGGAGAAAGATATCTTTATCAAATTTTGGATCGAGAAGGAAACATCGATACTCATCACTACCACCTTGTGGAGGGGTTGGAAGATATGAAGGGGTAGCAAGTATCACCTTACTTGCAGGCGCTGCCGGCTCCTGAATAGGTGTGCCACTTGCCTTGACGGCTTTTAAGGATTTCGCAACAGTTAATAGTTGGGAATATGTAATTCCACCGATTACCTGCACCTGAATTTCGGTGCGCTTTAAGCCTTTGGCTGCCTTATTAGTAAAGATTACATAGCCACCAACGCGTGCGATATCGGCCGTAGTGCATTTATTAGCTGCGGCCGGTTTAGTTGGGTCGCAGTAGACATATAACTTAGCTTTTACCCCATTTATTACAACGTCTTTGAGCTGCTTGGATAGGCCCGGGTCTGAGCATTTAACCCCTGCGGTGGTCTCCATAATCTCGAGGTAGCGCTTAGTGCCACCGTACTTTGCATAGAGCCATGGCTCATTTGTATCTCCACAGGAAATTAAATCAAATGCGCTTGTTGCCAAACCTAGAGTTTTACTTGGCTTATAAACCGTGTACGTCAGAGATGTTTGGGCATCGGCGTACTTATCATTTGAGCCTAAGGCAGGTGTTGCACATAGAGCGATAAATAGTGCGGCGATGATAAATGCAAAGGCTTTCTTCATGCTTTAATCCTAACAAATCTTGTGAAATCAGTAGGATGGAGAGCCTCATGAGAGCTAAAACAGGATTAGTTAAAAGGTTTATCGCTCTCTTTAGCGAGCGGCGAACATGGGTCAGACAGATCGCTGTTGCGGGTTTAGCCGGGGCTACCTCCTGGCTAGTCGGAGATTTCCTTATCAATGATGGCGGCGTTGTCGCTGCGATTGTATGCACCTTATCTATCCGCATCTCTTTGCATAAATCACTGCGTGAGGGCTTTGGACAGATAGTTGGTACAGCCATTGGGGCAAGCGTTGCACTCACTGCGGTCACACTCTTTAACTTTGGATTTATATCAGTTGGTATCACGATTATTATGTGCGCCGTTATTTCGCGCGCCCTTCACTTAGGCGAAGTTGCATCGGTCAACGTTCCGGTGACTGCACTCATTGTTATCGGTCCAGGTCTATCTGAAAGCACCGCCTTTAACCGATTGGGTTCAACGCTAATAGGTGCAGCAATTGCAATCCTCTTTTCATATTTCTCTCACCCTAAGACCCCCGTTGGACGTTCAATCGAACAGATAGCAACGGTCAGTGCGAAGGCGGCAGCTCTCCTTGCACTCATGTCTGAAGGAGTTGCAACTGGATACACTCAAAAAGAGGCTGGCAACTGGTTAGCCAAGGCACGTCTATTGATCGAAGAGATTCCAGCTATTCGTGCACAATCAGTTGAGGCCCGCGGACATGCACGGTGGTTTCCAACGGCTAAAAAAGATGAGGCCGAGGAGATTTATATTGAAGGTATCGCCCTCGAACATACGGTCGTGCAGATTCGCACCATCGCCCGCACATTATTTGATTCAGCTGTTAGCGGCGGTATTGCAGATTCAACTCAAAAAGCGATAGCCGTTGCACTATCGGCTGCAAGCTATGCCATCTCTTCAAAATTTGACGATGATGGCATCAGTGCCGATGATTCACATCAGAGTGCAACAACGGATGCACGTGAGGCAAGTTCTGCCCTTGCCGAATCTCTCATAGGCGATGCCAAGGATGCCGATCAGGAACAGATTGTTCGCGGACTTTCAATGGTTGCAAATATCGATCGAATCGCTGACTCACTCGATCAAAACTCCCCAGCACTGCGAGATGTCATCACACCGGATGAGCCTGCAAAGGATAAGGTTTTAGGGATCTCAGTTCGCAGCCAGCTCGCACGATTAGGAAAGAGAATCTCTAGGCGAGTGCGAAAGATCCTAGGCAAGTAAGACTTGTTTGAGAGTGCCAATGAGAGATTGGTTCAGCAATAACGGCTAATCTAGGCAAATGGTTTTTGCCCGCTCAGCCCTTGAAACAATTAATGATCTGCGCACCGGCGGTGCAACACCAGCATCTCTTGCCGCCGATGCCCTTAATCGAATTGAAGAGATCGATGCAACGGGCTACGAGCTCAACTCGATATTAGCCCTTGCACCAAAAAATGATGGCAAGGGCTTTAATCCCGATTCACCCCTTGCAGGTCTGCCGATAGTTATCAAAGATAATATCGAAGCTATTGGTCTTCCTGGCACTGCAGGCTCCACCGCATTACTTGATCATCTGGTGCTGAAGGATTCACCGTTAGTAGAGCGCTTGCGCGCAGCCGGTGGCAACATCATCGCATCGACAAATTTATCCGAGTGGGCAAATATTCGTTCGACCTCATCAACTAGCGGATGGTCGGCCGTTGGTGGATTAACTGCAAACCCTTGGATTCATAAACATAGCGCCGGTGGCTCTTCATCTGGATCAGGGGCAGCAGTTGCCGCAGGTTTAATTACCTTAGCCGTTGGAACTGAAACCGATGGTTCGATTATCTGCCCAGCCTCCCTTAACGGCTGCGTCGGCATTAAACCAACGGTTGGCCTTGTTCCTACTCAAGGCATTATTCCAATTAGCGCTCACCAAGATTCACCTGGACCAATGGCGCGCTCGGTTAAAGATGCCGCGCTCTTGTTAGAGATCATGAGCGCAACAACCGGTTTAGTTCAAGCATGTGATGAAAGTAGAGCTTTAAAAATCGGTGTCGTTCGCTCTTGGCTCACTGGCCACAGTGCAACCGATGCACTATTTGATAGCGCGCTCTCCAAACTATCAAAGGCCGGTGTGACGCTAGTAGAGGTTGCACTCAAAGCCCCTGGCGATGATGTCGGCAATGATGAGTATGAAGTTTTATTGCATGAACTATTCGATGAAATGGGCGCCTATTTGAGTAAGCGTGCCGATACATCGCTGAAATCTCTGGCACATCTGGTTGCCTATAACAGTGCACATAAGGAGAGTGAACTTAAATACTTTGCTCAAG
>WLNU01000058.1 GCA_009699645.1 Actinomycetota bacterium
ATTACCAACAGACAAAGAACCTGCTAGTTTCATACTCACCAAACAAGCTCGGTTTCTTTTAAGGAGTACTAATGCCTCTGCCGTCTCGAGTTGATTACACACCCGAGACGGCAGAGCTATTACTCAAGCTAACAAAGATCAACGGCCCCCTGATGTTTCATCAATCAGGCGGGTGCTGTGACGGATCATCGCCCATGTGTTATCTCAAAGGTGAATTCCGTGTTGGTGGGGCAGATGTATTAATTGGCGAATTAATGATCACTGATATTGCAGAGCCAATTCAAGTTTGGATGTCGGCCTCGCAGTTTGAATATTGGAAACACACGCATTTAACTATCGATGTTGTTGTAGGACGCGGTGGGGGATTCTCTCTTGAATCACCTGAGGGAAAAAGATTTCTTATCCGGTCACGATTATTTACTGATGAAGAGTGGGCGATATTAGAGAGCTCACCAGTTAAAACTGGGGCGTAGACAAGGAGTTTGAGGGGTTGCTCTCGGTAACTGAAGGCATAGTTGTTTGGGCCATATTTTCCAATAGATAGAATATGCCCATGGATATTATTGAAATAACTAAAGCGCCAGAACATGCAGGATCTCACTCATGCCGATGCGGCGAGGAGAGTTCAACAACTTTCCCTGAACTCGATGCCACATTAATACCTCACGAAATACGCCACCCAGCGATTTTTGGAGCCCTTGAATCCCTTAAATCTGGGGAGGGAATGGTCCTTGTGGCACCACATAAGCCGATCCCCTTGCTTGCCCAAATCGAAAAGAAGCACCCTGGAAACTTCTCAGTCAACTTCCTAGACGAAGGTCCCGATAAGTGGCATATTGAGTTGATACGAAACTAGGTTAAGGATTTCAGTGCAGACAAAAGTCTTCGTCGTCGATGATCATGAACTCGTACGTAAGGGATTGATAGATCTTATTGATGCCGAAGAGGATTTGTTGGTTGTCGGAAGTGCGGCAAATTGCTTTGATGCAGTAGCTAATTTCGTAGCTTTAGATGCCGATGTCGCGGTTTTAGATGTTCGCTTACCAGATGGAAGCGGCATTGAACTTTGCCGAGAGCTAATCAGCCTTAAGCCTGAGTTAAAGGTATTAATGCTCACCTCATTTCAAGATGATGAAGCCCTCCTCGGCGCAGTCCTTGGCGGGGCCGTTGGTTATTTGATCAAAGATATAAAGAATTTAGAACTCCTTGCCTCAATTCGAAAAGTTGCAACTGGAGAGAGTTTTCTCGATACGAAGTTAATCTCATCGGTGACAAACCGCCTACGTGAGAACAAAAACCCCGCCAGCGAAATTTACGAACTGACCGACCAAGAACAGCGCGTTCTTGAGTTTATTGGAGAAGGTATGACTAATAGGGAGATTGCAAAGAACATGTTCTTGGCTGAAAAGACGGTTAAGAACTATGTATCTTCTCTACTTAGAAAATTAGGGCTTGAACGCCGCACACAGGCCGCAGCGATGGCTGTTCGGCTCAGTGTCGGTAGAAGCTAAAGGCTTGCCCGCCACATAGTTCGAGTACCCGAAATACCATCTTTAATAATCTCAAACTCCCCGCCCCTGGCTAATGCCCGTCGCTCCAGATTTAAGAGCCCGCTCTTTCGCTCTCCTGCAACATAACCTTTTCCATTATCGACAACTCGAATTTCGCAGTACGTTTGATTGGCTAGAACCACTAGGTCGATCTTCGTTGCCTCTGCATGTCGGATTGCATTTGTTATGAGCTCGCGGATGACCGGAATTACTTGATTTGCAAGCTCCTCACCAATCATGGTGTCAACAGGACCTTGAAAAGAGTTTGAGATTTGAAATCCAGCAACAGCGCTTAGGGAGGCAATTTCGCTCAGAATCATAGTTCGTACGTCTTCAATGGGGTGATCATCTTGGAGAGCAAAGATAGTTGTTCTAATTTGCTGGACAGTTGAATCAAGATTATCCAGCGTGCTCTTAATCTTTTCCAATGAAGTCGTTGAAAGTGAGGGATCCGACTCGACTGACTGGAGTGATATTCCTGAGGCGAATAACCTTTGTATAACCAAATCATGCAGATCTCGAGCAATTCGCTCACGCTCGGCTAAAACACTAACTTGGCTCTGGGCTATATGCCCGCGGTAGCTATCGATGGCAACTCCAGCGGCCGATGCTAAAACCACAACTAGCTTTTCATCCTCCTCAGTAAAATCTTTTCCATTGCGTTTTTGAGTCAAATAGATACTTCCATAGAGTTCGTTACGAATCCGAATCGGTACACCTAAGAATCCTGACATCGCAGGATGCCCTTTTGGAAAGCCAACCGATGAAGGATGGTCTGCAATAACCGAAACTCGCAGCGGTTGCGGTACTGCAAGTAGGTGCCCAAGTAGACCCTTACCTTCAGGGAAGGTGTCGATCTCATCGGCGGTTTCATCACTCATGCCTACGTAAGTAAAGTCTTCAAGAGTGCCATCTGAAGTAATAGATCCGAGAGCTCCGTAGGTGCAGTCGGTAATGAGAACGGCATTTTGTATAAGACGCTTGAGTGATGTCTTTAAGTCCTCACCTTTTGCAACATCCATCACGGCATCAGAGAGCGCGCTCAGCCGGGTGACATCCATGGCAAGAGTCTGCCTAATATCACCCGGAATAACGAGTCAGCCTTTAACTTTTCGCGACCGCGCCTTTGCGAGCGTAGAACCACCATGCAATGGCCGTTCCAACGACTGCAAAGAGAGCAACGCCCTGGAAGAAGCCAGCAGGTGCCATGAGTGAGAGCAGAACACCAAAGATGAACGGCCCAAAGGCGGCGATGGCTCCAGTCCACCCAATGACGCTTCCAGCCTGCCGTGGCGCAAAGATCATAGGCATCTGCTTGAACGTACTTGCATTACCGACACCGGCGAAGAAGAAGATCGCCATCATGCCCCAGAAGAAATTCATGAAGTCATCGCTGCTTGCAGGTGAGAGTTGAGTAGATGTAAATATCGCCGACGCTGCAATTCCAATTCCAGAGAAGAATGTAAGAATTCCACCACCTAAACGATCGGCAATTGGTCCACTAATTACACGGGCAGCAGAACCTACAAGCGGCCCAAAGAATGCATACTTAACTGGGTCTGGTGCATTGGCGAACTCACCAAAGAGATTCTTAATAAGCAGACCAAATTGTGCAGAAAACCCGGAGAAAGTTCCAAAAGTCATGAAGTACAGCACGGTCATCAACCAAGTGTGCTGGTTATTGAATATATCCAATTGATCTTTAACTCCACGCGAAGTGACTGGTACGGACTTTAAAAACTTCCATGAGATGAGCACTGAGACAATTACAAATGGGACCCACACAAGACCGGCATTTTGATACCAGACAGATTTATCGATTCCTTTCACTTTGTCAACGAAGTGCTGGGGGCCACCTAGCGTTGCACCAAGCATTGCTGAGCCAACGATGATTGGAGTAAAGAACTGAATAATACTCACACCGAAGTTACCGACACCGGCTTGAATGCCAAGTGCTAAACCCTGCTTTGATTTAGGGAAAAAGTATGAGGTACTCGGCATAAAGCCTGAAAATACTCCGCCGCCAATTCCAGAGAAGAAGGCCAGAATCAAAAGCGCAAAGTATGGAGTTGAAGGTGAGCGCACTGCAAATGACCATCCGATAAGTGGAAGCAAGAGCAGCGAAGTTGAGTAAGTAACTAACTTACGTGTTCCTAAAATTGGAGGCAGGAACATCCAGATTAAGCGAAGACCACCACCTGCAAGTCCTGGCATTGCAGCCAGCCAGTAGAGCTCCTTCTTGCTTAGGTCAAAGCCTAAGTTATTGAGCTTAGGTGCCAGGGCTGAAACCAAGAACCAACTCATGAAACCCAAAGTAAGTGCGTAGGTTGTTACCCAGAGTGTCTTCCAGGCAATTCTTGACTCCCACTGTCCCTCGATATTGGGATCCCAGGACTCCAACCACTCAGAGGATTTTCTGTTTTGAACTGACATGTCAATCTCCATTCACTTGTTGGGGCCGATAATCAATTTGATGTTTTAAGGCGGGGTTAGCTTGATTGAGCACTCGTACGACTACTACATGCATCCAGATTGTTGCCGCTAAGGTCAGAAGGAAGAGAACGATGAACGTTGATTGAGGCAGCCCCGTCCAGCCTCTTACAGAAACAAAGAGTGGGGGTAATAAGAAGCCTCCGAGTGCGCCAAGAGTGCCGACTAAGCCACCAACGGCACCGACATCATTAGGGAAATATTCTGGGATGTGCTTAAAAACAGCGGCCTTTCCGATTCCCATGGCGCAACCAACAACAAAGAGCAGGGCAGTAAATGGCATGACACCTAAGTGATACGGCAAAACATTTTTACTGCCCTCTGGTGTATTCAGAACGATATAGCCAAATGGAGCCGCTAAGAAAAGCAATGCAATGAGCATTGTTAGAAAAGTTGCATACATTAAGCGTCGCGCCCCAATTTTGTCGGAAATATATCCACCGAGAGGGCGCAGCAGAGATGCAGGAAAAATAAAAAGCGCGGTTAATAACGCAGCATCATGGAGATCAAGTTCATACACTGAAACGTAGTATTTTGGCATCCAGGAGGCCAATGCGACGTAAGCACCAAAGACGACTACATAGTAAAAAGAAAATCTCCACACCTGCAGGTACTGCAAAGGTGCAAACATCTGGCGTAGAGGTCTTGAAGCTTGTAGATTTTCAGAGTCTGCAGGTGTGAAGAATAGAATTGCGAATGCAGTTAAAACAAGAAGAACTGCATACAAGGCAGGTACAAAGCGCCATCCACCGGGGATGATTCCACCAAGGTAAGAGCCACCAATTGTGCCTGCTATAACCGCAGGACCAATAAACTTTGTTGCCGAGGCTCCGACGTTTCCAGCACCAAAGACGCCAAGTGCAAAGCCCTGACGGTTACGATCAAACCAGTGCGAATTCCAAGCGATACCAACACTGAAAAGATTTCCAGCAAAGCCAACAAAAAAAGCCAAAACAAGTAGCCAGGTATATGTAAGTTCAATGTGGGCCAATAAATATGCCGGGACCGAGGTCACGAGCAACATAACAACAGTTACTTTCTTGCCACCAACCCGATCAGCTAAAATTCCTAAGAGTAGGCGCCAAATTGAGCCGTTAAGAATCGCAACTGACGATAGCCAAGCTAACTGCGAGTCAGAGATTCCAAACTCTTTTTGAATCGGAATGCCCAAAACTCCAAACATTAACCAAACGGCAAACATTAAAGTAAATGCGAATGTTGAAAGTGCTAGCACTCGTCCTGAACCATTACGCGTTGACATACATTCCCCTTACCTTCTGTGCAAATACTAAGTAAACAGTGCTCCAAAAAGAGGGCTGAAAATAGGGTCTTTGTACCTATATTGACGGCGGGTTTGGCACGAGAGAATCGGGACATGAAAAGCGACATGCCCTCAGGAATCGATATTGAAAACTCTTTAGTTAAGTTAGGAAGATATTTTTCTAAGGGAGTTGTCTCCGATGATCTTCGTTCAATCACAAAAATCGGTGGACGCGAGGGTGATGACTTCTATCGTGATCGTTGGAGCCATGACAAAGTAGTTCGCTCTACGCATGGTGTTAACTGCACGGGCTCCTGTTCTTGGAAAGTCTATGTAAAAGATGGAATCATCACGTGGGAAACTCAACAAACTGATTATCCATCGGTCGGACCAGACTCCCCAGAGTATGAACCACGTGGCTGTCCACGTGGCGCAGCATTTTCTTGGTACACATATTCACCAACGCGAATTAGATTTCCATATGTTCGCGGACTTCTTCTTGATATGTATCGTGAAGCTAAATCTCGCTTAGGGGATCCCGTCTTGGCATGGGCCGACATAATGGATGATCCAATTCGTCGTGCAAAATATCAAAAGGCACGAGGCAAAGGTGGATTGGTTCGCGCACAATGGGGAGAGATCTCTGAAATAATTGCTGCGGCCCATGTACATACAATTAAAAAGTATGGCCCTGATCGTGTCTTTGGCTTTTCTCCAATTCCAGCTATGTCAATGGCATCCCATGCTGCAGGTGCACGTTTTATCTCACTTATGGGTGGCTCAATGCTCTCCTTTTATGATTGGTATGCAGACCTTCCTGTCGCATCTCCGCAGGTCTTTGGCGACCAGACTGATGTACCGGAGTCGGCCGATTGGTTTAACGCCTCCTATTTAATTATGTGGGGCTCAAATGTTCCGGTAACTCGTACTCCCGATGCACACTTCATGACTGAGGCGAGGTATCGAGGTCAAAAAGTAATTGCTATTAGCCCCGATTATGCCGATAACACAAAGTTTGCCGATGAGTGGGTCGCACCACATCCAGGAACAGATGGCGCACTCGGCATGGCAATGGGTCATGTTATTTTAAAGGAGTTTTTCGTTGATAAACAAACTCCGAGATTTACAGAGTATGTAAAGAAGTTCACAGATCTTCCCTATCTTGTCTCACTTCGGGAAAAAGATGGTGCCTGGGTACCAGATAAATTCCTGGTCGCATCTGATTTAGGTGATACATCTGAGGGCTCAAAGTTCAAGACTGTCGTGTTGGATTCAGCTAACGGTAATACGTATATTCCCAACGGCTCACTTGGTCATCGCTACAACGATGATTCGATGGGTAAATGGAA
>WLNU01000059.1 GCA_009699645.1 Actinomycetota bacterium
CCCAGGCTATGAAGCTCCAGTAAATCTTGTTTACTCAGCCCGTAACCGCTCGGCATGTATCCGTATCCCAATTACCGGATCTAATCCGAAGGCAAAGCGCATTGAGTTCCGTTGCCCAGATCCATCATCAAACCCATACCTAGCCTTCGCTGCGATGTTGATGGCAGGCCTTGATGGAATCATCAATAAGATCGAACCACCTGCTCCAGTTGATAAGGATCTCTACGAACTAACTGGCGATGAGGCCGCGGCTATCGCACAGGTTCCGGGCTCACTCGATGAAGTACTCAATAACCTAGAGCGCGATCATGAGTTCCTGCTCAAGGGTGGCGTCTTTACTAAGGATCTGATCGAGACATGGATTGATTTCAAGCGCAAGCAAGAGGTCGATTATGTTCGCCTGCGTCCACATCCAGCTGAGTTCGAGCTCTACTTCGATATCTAAAAACTCTTAAGCAAAGACCCCGTCACTAAATGGCGGGGTCTTTGCTTTACCCACCTAGTAGATTTACCACATGTTCATCGACACCCTCATCGCTATCTTCTTCTTCCTGGTTGGAATGGAGATTAGAAACGGTCTAAAAGATCTCCGCACGGCAGTAGTTCCAGTTATTGCCGCCCTTGGCGGAATGATTGCACCTGCAGCGATTTTCCTTGCTCTAAACCCTGGTTCGCATGTTTGGGCCACGGCTATGCCCACTGATATCGCTTTAGCCCTTGGTGTTCTCTCTCTTCTTGGCAAGCGCGTGAATGTAAATGTTCGCCTCTTTCTATTAACCTTAGCGATCGCCGATGATCTCTTCTCACTCATAGTCCTTGGCATCTTTTACGGTGATGACCTGCATCCAGCAAAAGCGCTTTCAACATTGGGTGCTGCAGCCATTGGATTTATACTCCCTTTGCGCGCGCATCAGGCCGGTAAAGTAATAAAGATTTTAACCCCTGTCTCAACATACTTTATTGTTCCAATAATTATCATCGTAAATATTCCGTTTCATATGGAACTTGGCAGTTTTGGATCAAAGATGACTCTTTCAATAATCCTGGCTCGCTCGCTAGGAAAAATAATTGGCATCACTTTATTTGCTTGGCTCTGTATCAAATTGGGTGGACGCACAAATATTTCGATGAAAGAGATTGCCGGAATTGCCACATTGGCAGGCATGGGTTTAACCGTCGCATTAGTAATCGCTGCGATAGTTGCCACCAATAACGCCGAATTAGATCAAGTCCGTCTCGGACTATTTATATCAGCGATCATTTCTGGGTTTGCAGGCTATATCTGGCTTAGAAGGACTCCTGCTGCGCAATAGTTTTTCTCGATAGAAGAGTATGACCAAAGAACCCGATAATTAACGCGAAGATCACGCCGACGTTAGCAAAGGCCCATGGACCCTCTTTGCCGCCTATTAGGTTTAAGAAATAACCCTGCCACGAGAGCCATGAGGCAAATGTGTTAGTAACAAAACCCCACCCAATAATCGTGCCAATTATCATCACAGCTAAGGATTTTCTATTCCACGCTCCATAGCGACCGGCTTCATCAAATAAATCAACCTCTGAATAAGCCCTCTTTCGCATCACGACATCTGCTACGAAAATCGCTGACCACACTGCAACTGGAACTCCAAGAGTGATTAAAAATCCTTGAAAAGGAAAAAAGAAATTATCGGCAAACCAGACAATGTAAATTGTTCCTGCCAACATAATTACGGCATCGATAGAGGCGGCAATATGGCGTTTAACGGGCAAGCCAATTGAAACAAGGGTTAAACCTGAAGAATATAAATCGAGAATTGCACCGCCCACTAAGCCAAGGACTGCAACTAGAGCAAAGGGAATTAAATACCAGGTTGGGAGCAACATAGTTAATGCGCCGATCGGATCCATAGCTATTGCCTCACTGAGCTCTTTACTACTGCCAGCTAGAGCTGATCCATAGATAACTAAGACGATGGGAACAAGTGATGCTCCAAGAACGGTCCAACCAATGACTGCTTTGCTCGAAACCGTACGGGGCAAATAACGAGAATAGTCAGCTGCCGAATTAACCCAACCTAAACCAATTCCAGTGATTCCAAATATTAATGCCCCGATAAATCCTTGAGTTGAACCATCTTTAATCGCACTGACCGTTGTCCAATTAACGGAGTCAACTGTCAACGCTATGTAAACAACAGTCATAAGAACCGTAACTAGCGTTAACCACTTCTGAATCTTCATGATTGTTGCAAATCCAAGCACTCCCCCGAAAACTGTTAGGGAGACGGCAACTATGAACCCGATGATGAGTGAGAGATTGTGATTAATGTGGCCAAGGCGCGCAAAGACAGTGCCTGTAGCAAGGGTAGCCAGTGAAACTAGAACTGTTTCCCATCCAACAAAGATCAGATAAGAGAGAGCACCAGGAACAACATTGCCTTTAACGCCAAAAGCGGCACGGGACAAAATCATTGTTGGGGCATTTGATTTCTTACCGGCCAAAGAACTGAAGCCAACAACTAGAAATGAAAGGAAGGTTCCAAAGATTGCGGCATAGCTTGCTTGCCTAAATGAGATTCCAAATCCTAAAAAGAATGCACCGTATGAGAGAGCTAGAAGTGAGACATTTGCCCCGCACCAAGGCCAAAAAAGAGATTTAGCTGAGCCGCTGCGCTCTGACTCTTGAATCAGATTGGGTCCGTTAAGCTCTAATTCAAAAATAGGCATTTAGTGAGTCTACTTCTTGCGGCGACTCAGTATGGCGATAACAATGCCAATGACCAGGAAGGCTGCGAAGGCATTAATAAGCAAATTACTGCCACTTTCTTCGGAAACTCCATTGGCCTTTTCGGCCGTTTCTTCTTTACCGGCACTTGTTAGAGTTGGAGCCTGCCCAACGGTGAAACTGTAATCGCCTTCAACGGGGTGACCATCTTCAGAAACTATTCGATAATGCACTCCTACCAAACCAGTGACATCTGTTAATAGAAGCCTTACCGATAACCTAGCTCCATTTACCACCGAGCTTTGATCAGAAATCACTTGACCCTTGTCATCTGTGACTGTTATGGAGTTAATTATGGCATTACCGAGAGTTTGGAGTTTGCCATCAAACTCAATAGATACCTCGGTTGGTGCTGCGATTACTGTTGAATCTGCTGCCGGTATAGCTTGAGATATTTCACCGTGCGCGAATGCAGAAATTGATGAAGAAATCATTAATGCAGCGCAAAGTACAAGAATCTTTTTGATCATGCGCGCATGTTAATCAAGGAAGAAATCGAGAAGGAAGTCCTTGGTACCCGGAGTAACAGAATACTTTTCAAGATCGGTAATTCCTTCACTTGCAAGTAAAAGATCATCGACGAAGAAGTTGCCTGTGCACTCCTTGGCATCACGATTAAAGATGATGTATGCCGCATCTGCCAAAATCTCTGGTGTGCGACCTGCTGCGGCATCGATTCCAGGAATCATTTGAAGAGCAGCTGTATCGATAACTGTGCGTGGCCACAAGGCGTTGACTGCGATGCCATCACGCTTGAACTCTTCAGCCATACCCAGAACACACATACTCATCCCGTATTTGGCCATTGTGTAGGCAACGTGATTTTTGAACCAAATTGGCTTCATAGATAGTGGTGGGGAGAGGTTCAAAATATGTGGATTTCTTCCCTCTTGAGCCGACTTACGTAAGTGAGGCAAGGCGGCTTGGGATGTTAGAAATGTTCCGCGGACATTGACATCAAACATTAAATCAAAGCGCTTTGCTGGAGTTTGATCGGTACGGGTTAAGTTAATGGCGCTGGCATTGTTAATCAAAATATCGATTCCACCAAATGCCTCTGCTGCTTGATTAACGGCCGCTTCGATAGCTAATTCATCACGTAAATCGCACTGGATTGCCAGCGCCTTTCCGCCGACTGCCTCAATTTCAGCAGCAGCTGTATGAATAGTGCCTGGCAGCTTTGGGTTAGGTTCGGAGGTCTTTGCTGCAATTGCAATCGATGCACCATCGGCTGCGGCGCGAAGTGCGATAGCTAAACCGATGCCGCGCGATCCCCCAGTGATAAAAATCTTCTTGCCAGCTAACGTCATGATGAACCTTTCTTGGCCATAAACTTCATAAAGGCCCCCATGGCCTCATCCGATTGCAGAGCAAGTGCAAAGATTTCAAACTCAGCCTTCATCACTGCGGCAACAGAGTCATGATTGCGTGCCTTAAGTAATGCCTTTGTATTAATAATTGCTTGAGGAGGTTGTTCGGCGATCTGCTCTGCAATCTTTCTTGCAGCAGTTAATGCATCGCTATTGATTTCGGCGATTAATCCCATCTCTAGAGCATCATTAGCACTAAATGATTCGCCGGTCATAAATATTCTGGCCGCTCTTTGATACCCAACTAAAGCTGGAAAGAGAAAAGTGGAACCTGCCTCTGGCACCAAGCCTAAAGTTACAAATGGCATTGAGAAATTTGCAGATGGTGCGGCAACCACAACGTCGCAGTGAAGCAACATTGTCGTACCTACGCCCACGGCATTGCCTTTAACGGCTGCTATCAATGGTTTTGGAAAATTCAAGAGCGCAGATAAAAACGTAGCTACCTCACTTGATTCGGCAGTTGGTGGGTTGTCCATAAAATCGACAATGTCATTACCTGCCGTGAAGTGATCACCTTCACTGGTGATCACAACTGAGCGAACGCTAAAGTCCCCGGCAGCATCATTAAGGCCGACGGCCAATTTCCCATACATTTCACGCGTCAGGGCGTTCATCTTTGCCGGGCGGTTAAAGGATAGGAAGCGAACAGCGCCTATCTGTGTATCCAAGATTTCGCTCATGGGAGCATCTTAGGGGTGGTCTTTCTACAAATCTTGCTAGATAATTGAACCATCACGGAGAGGTGCCAATCATGGCCAGAGACATAACGATTACCACACGAGAGCTCTCCCCCTTTGAACAGTTAGTTCTGGGTTTGATGTGTGAGGGCAAATCAAATTCATCAATTGCATCCCTAACCTCTCATACCGAAAAAGTTATTGAGAACACAGTTAGTCGGAGCGCGCAAGTTTTTGGGATTAAATCTGATGGCGATACAAACCTGCGCGTACTACTGGCTTTAGCTTTTCGCGCGCACTATGGAGATAACGCCTTTGATCAACTCAATCTTCCATGCACGCATTTGGTCAAAGCTGCAGATGGAACAATGGTCTGCGACCGACACATTGATTAACTCTCTTTTGTAGAAAGTTCACCCTGGGATGAGGGCTAGCCCTCTATGAGATTTAAAACACTTTTGTGCGAGGGGTGACTCTCACCCATTCCCGCTGTAATCAAAATAATGCGAGTTTGATTAGCAGTGCATCTAATACATAGGTGCTAAAAAGGGAGAGAATCAAAATGAAACGTATAGCTTTCGACAAAATTGTAACATTTATGGGTTTTGGCCTTGGGGTTTTTTTATTAATCGCAGCAGGGCTGCTGAATTGGGGAGCTACTTTTGCAAGTGGAACTGTTGCATCGCAGTTAGAAGCACAACAGATCACTATGCCCGATAGCAATGGAGATCCCAAGGCGGATGCGGCAACAGTTGCATTCTTTAAGGAGAATGGAAAGTCAATTATGAGCACTGGCAAGCAAGCTCAGATGTATGCCGATCACTATATTGGCTTCCATTTATCGGCAATGCCAACATATGCCGCAGCATCCGGTAACTCTCGTGCAGCAGGTGCGGCATTGGTAGCAGATCCAACAAATTTAGAGCTTCAAGCGGCAGCAGCGAAGGCAAGTGGAACATTAGAGACCGTCTTTAGAGGCGAATCACTTCGTGGAATGCTTCTGAATGCATATGCATTTGGAACGCTAGGAATGATTGCTGCGATAGCAGCAAAAGTAACTCTTGTCGGCGCAATCGTTATGTTTCTCTTTGTCTCTGCAGGATTTCTTCATATTCGTCGCACGCCTAAAGCAGCGACGATTTAACCCTCAACTCTCCGTGAGGGGTTAGAAAAAGCCCCATGGCTATATGCCAGGGGGCTTTTTCGTGGAGTTTTTTTACTCTTAGCGCTCTAACTTTCCAGAGATGAAATCTTCAACCTTGTTATGGGCCGCTTCATCGGTGTATTGAATCGGCGGTGTCTTCATAAAGTAACTAGATGGTGAGAGCAAGGCTCCCCCAATCTTGCGATCAAGACCGATCTTGGCGCAGCGAAGTGCATCGATGATGACACCGGCTGAGTTAGGTGAATCCCATACCTCTAGCTTGTACTCAAGGTTAAGTGGAACATCACCAAATGCGCGGCCTTCGAGGCGAACGTAGGCCCATTTGCGATCATCGAGCCATGGAATGTAATCAGATGGTCCGATGTGGACATTCTTATCTCCCATGTCATGGTCTAACTGAGATGTAACCGAGTTAGTCTTTGAAATCTTTTTGGATTCAAGACGATCACGCTCGAGCATGTTCTTGAAATCCATGTTTCCACCTACGTTTAACTGGTA
>WLNU01000006.1 GCA_009699645.1 Actinomycetota bacterium
CATGCTCGATTCGTACTTTAAAATCTCTGAACGTGGCTCAACCGTAGGGCGTGAAGTACGTGGCGGAGTCGTCACATTCTTTACGATGGCATACATCGTTGCACTCAATCCACTCATCATCGGTCTTTCAAAGGATGGCGATGGAAAGTTCCTCGGCGGCGGAGACGCTCCAAATCTGGCAGCTGTAGCGGCTATGACAGCATTGGTCGCTGGCGTCTTAACAATACTCATGGGCGTAGTTGGAAATTATCCACTGGCTCTTGCGACAGGCCTTGGCCTGAACACATTTGTAGCTGTTGGTATCGCCTCGAAGATGTCATGGGCAGATGCAATGGGCTTAGTTGTTATTGAAGGCATCATTATCACCGTTCTCGTTTTGACAGGCTTTAGAACCGCTGTGTTTAGGGCCGTACCTGCACAGTTAAAGATTGCGGTCTCAGTTGGTATCGGACTATTCATTGCACTTATTGGTCTAGTCGATGCAGGCTTTGTTCGTAAAACCGGTTCAGGTCCTGTACCTGTAACTCTTGGCGATAACGGAACCCTTGTTGGATGGCCGATAATTGTCTTTGCCTGTGGACTCGCATTAATGATTATCTTGATGGTTAAGAAAGTCAAGGGAGCCCTACTTATTGGTATCGCTTCAGCCACAGTCTTTGCGATTGTTATCGAATCTGCATTAAAGATCGGACCTGGATTTAATGGTGCAACAGGTGCTGTTAATCCAAAAGGTTGGGGACTCAATGTTCCAGCAGTTCCTACCACTGTTGTAGCTACACCTGATTTTAGTCTCTTTGGAAACTTCAACCTCTTGGGATCCTTTGATCGCATCCCATTAATTGCTGCGATCCTCTTCATCTTTACACTACTTCTCTCTGACTTCTTTGACACTGTTGGTACTGTTACCGCCATTGGTCACGAAGCAGGACTTGTTGATAAAGATGGAAACATTCCAAATAACGATCGCATTCTTCTTGTCGATTCATTGGCTGCGGTGGCAGGTGGTGCCGGTAGCATCTCCTCAAACACCAGCTACATCGAATCTGCAGCAGGTGTTGGTGAAGGCGCACGAACTGGCCTTGCCTCAGTTGTAACTGGAGTTATGTTCCTCCTTACAACCTTCTTCGCACCATTGGTAGCTGTCATCCCTTACGAGGCTGCAACTCCTGCCCTTGTAATCGTTGGCTTCCTCATGATGACTCAAATCAAGCATATTGATTGGGCTGATTACGGAATAGCGATTCCTGCATTCCTTACAATCATTCTGATGCCATTTACTTACAATATCTCCGTAGGTATCGGTGCTGGCTTTATCACTCACGTTGGAATTCGTTTGGTGCAAGGTCGTCGCAAAGAGGTCCATCCTTTGCTCCAACTTGTTTCCTTACTCTTCCTCGTGTACTTCCTGATGTCGCCAATTAATGCCTTGATTAGCTAGCTAGTTTCATAGAAATACTAAGGGCCCTACAGATTCTGTGGGGCTCTTAGTATTTCTACCACCGTATTGCTGGCAATCCGATCGACTCTAAAAGCTGATTTGTTTGAGAGAAGGGTTTGGATCCAAAAAAACCGCGATAGGCCGATAAGGGACTGGGATGAGCTGATGTAATTGTGAGCCCAGGATCAAAGAGGTGTGATAGTTCTTGTGCGTTTTTCCCCCAAAGAATGGCTACAACAGATCTTTGACCAAGCGTTCTGGCGATCTCATTGGTTATCTCCTGCCACCCAAGTAACTCATGTTTGAGTGAGTAGCCAGATTTGGTTGTGAGAATTCGATTCAGAAGGAGTACTCCCTGCTCCGCCCAGCGTGAGAGATCACCATTTGCGCTCATGGGAATACCTACATCACTCTCTAACTCCAAAAAGATATTGCGCAGTGAGGCCGGCAAGGGTGTGACACTGCTTGAGACAGAGAAGGCCAAGCCATGTGCATGTCCCGGCGTTGGATATGGATCTTGTCCGATTATGACAACACTAATTGATTCAATAGAAACGCTTAGTGCACGCATAACGTTCTCATACTCAGGTGCTACATCAGAGGTCTGCAACTTAGAATCAATTAAATCTATCTGGCCTCGTAGTTCACTCAGCGCCTCTTGCCAGTCGGGGTGTAACTGGTCGAACAGGCTCACACTATTTCCAAGCTCGTGCGAAAAATCGACCTGATACCCAACTTACCTCAATTGGAGTATCGAAAATTGCTGAGATATGTTCACTAGTAATCACTTGATCCACCGGACCTGACACCGCAATCAAACCATTTTTAAGTAGGAGTGCGTGTGTCGTGCCAACTGGAATCTCTTCTATGTGATGAGTTACTAAAACTGTAGCTGGCGCGGTGGGATCGGCCGAGAAATCAGCGAACCTGCGTAGTAAATCCTCTCGGCCACCGACATCTAAACCACCTGCCGGTTCATCAAGTAGCAAGAGTTCGGGATCAGTCATGAGTGCACGAGCGATTTGTACGCGCTTTCGTTCCCCCTCGCTCAATGTTGAATAAAAGCGATCACCTAAATCGCGCACGCCGAATGTAGTGAGTAACGCTATGGCCCGTGATTCATCCCAAAGATCATAAACTTCATTCCAGCGACCAAGAATTGCGTACGCTGCAGTTAAAACGACATCACGGACTTTCTCATCACCTGGGATATCCTCTGCGACGATAGCACCACACAGGCCAATACGTGTGCGCAGCTCGAATAGATCTACCTGACCCATTGCTTTGTCCAAGATCTTTACAGTTCCAGTTGTTGGAAATATCTTCGTTGCAAGGATTTGGAGCAGCGTTGATTTGCCAGCACCATTTGGTCCAAGAACTACCCAGCGCTCCCCTGTGTGTACCGTGAAATTAATTGGTCCCAGAATAGTTTTCTCGCCGCGGCGAACCGAGATATCGGCGACTTCTAAGACAGTGGTACTACTCATAGAGCGAAAAGATACTGCGTAAATCTGCCAGGAGAGCTCTTTATGGCCGATGACGCTACGTGATTCGCGATAAACTCAGCCCTCTCATGGCATCTGTAATCGAAAATGAACAGTTCACTGGCCTGATCCTTCTCAGTGGCATCGATAGGCCCGGAATCACCGAAGCGCTCTTTACTACCTTGGCTCCATTTTCAATAACAATCCTAGATATCGAGCAAGTCATCATCAGCAATCGTCTGATTCTCACAGTTCTTATCGCCCTTAACCCAGCTCATGAAAAAGCGCTTGAAGATGATCTCTTAGGGTGCGCATCAGAACTAGATGTCGACATTGCAACTCTATTCTCAAAGACTACTAAGTCGAGCATTGCTACCAAGAAGGGCCTGCTGCACGTTGTGATTTTATGTAGCAAACTGATTCCACAATCGATCGCTGCTATTGCAGGTGCAATCGCTGCATCTGGCGGCAATATCGAACGTGCCTCACGAACGGCTTCCACGCCAGTGACTGCAATCGAGTTTGTAGTCTCTGGAGTTAGCCAGCAGATCTTATCCGCCGCTCTTGCGCCGATAGCTACAGCACAGGATGTTGATGTCGCAGTACAACCAGGTGGACACATGCGATTTGCGAAGAAGTTAGTTCAGTTAGATGTTGATTCAACTCTGATTACGCAAGAGGTAATCGAACTTCTTGCCGCTAAGGCTGGTGTAGGCGAGGAGGTCAAGAGAATTACTGAATCGGCTATGCGCGGTGAGATTGACTTCGAGCAATCTCTACGAGCCCGAGTACACCTGCTCAAGGGAGTTCCAGAGTCAGTTATCGCAGAAGTTCAGGCAGAGATTGTTCTGACACCAGGTGCTAGAACACTGATCAAAACATTACATCGTTTAGGCCATACCGTCTCAGTTGTCTCAGGGGGATTTATTCAAGTTATCGCGCCTCTTATCGCAGAGCTAGGTATTACACACTTTCGGGCCAACACGCTAGGTATTAATAACGGTGTACTAACAGGTGAGGTTGTGGGCCCAGTCATTGATCGTGCCGCTAAGGCGATTGCACTACGTGAATTTGCAGAGATTGAATCCATTTCGATGGATCAAACTGTGGCGATCGGAGATGGGGCAAATGATTTAGACATGATCGCAGCAGCTGGATTAGGTATCGCATTTAATGCAAGGCCAGTAGTAAAAGCGGCGGCCGATAGTAGTGTGAGTGCGCCGTATCTCGACTCTGTTTTATATCTGCTCGGGATTCCACGCGAGGCTATAGAAGAGGATTAATCCTTACAATCTGCAGGCGTGAATATCAGTCACAAGAATCCCGCGCGCACCAACACTCCATAGCTCATCCATCACTCTATTTGTGTCTTTGCGCAAGACCATGGCCCGCACCGCTACCCAATCCGCCTTTTGTAACGGTGAAATCGTGGGTGACTCTAAGCCCGGTGTGATTGCACAGGCGGCATCGATGTTGATTTTTTCGATATCGTAATCAAGCAAAACATATCTGCGGGCAGTAACAACTCCTTGCAGGCGACGGATGAGAATCTCTAATTCAGCTGGGATATCAAAGCCTTTGCGAGCGATAACTATCGCCTCACTTGTCAAAATTGGATCACCAAAAATCTTTAGACCAGCCTGGCGCAGTGTGTTGCCCGTGCTCACAACGTCGGCGATAAGATCGGCTACACCCAGACGCACACTGCTCTCTACCGCACCATCTAAACGCACAACATCGGCCGATACCTTCAGCGAATTCAGATATGCGCCGACTAAACCTGGATATGCGGTGGCCACGCGTTTTCCCGAAATATCGCTCACACTCCAGTCGCGATCGATGGGGGCTGCGAATCGAAAAGTTGAAGCGCCAAAATCAAGTGAAATGAGCTCACTAGCAGGGGCTCCAGAATCAATGAGAAGATCTCGTCCAGTAATTCCTGCTTCAAGCTCACCAGAGCCAACATAGATAGCGATGTCGCGTGGACGCAGATAATAAAACTCAACGCCATTTTCGTTATCAATCAGAATTAAATCACGGCTATCGCTACGCTGTTTATAGCCAGCCTCCCTCAATATGGCAATTGATTCCTCAGCTAGAGAGCCTTTATTAGGAACAGCGATTCTCAACATCTCTTACTCGATTCTCTTAAAGAAATTTGTAGATATCATCTGGGGTCAATCCACGTGCCAACATCATTGTTTGCAGGCGATAAAGCAACTGACTAATCTCCTGGGCTAAGGCTTCATTTGATTCGTGCTCACCAGCCAACCAAACCTCTCCAGCCTCTTCTAAAATCTTCTTTCCAATCTCATGAACCCCGGCATCCACGGCCGCAACTGTCCCTGAACCCTCTGGCCGCGTCACTATCGCCTCGGCAAGTTCTGCCCAGAGATCATCAAAGGATTTCATAGAGCTAACTTTACTATGAAGGGTGAGCGAGGGGTTGACTATTAACTTCAACGGCTGATTTACGAAGCTGAGATTGCTAGATTGCGCAACGAAAGGATCATCGCAGCTGGATCATCGGCATTAAATACTGCGCTACCGGCGACAAATACATCTGCTCCAGCCTCACTTGCCTGGCCGATTGTCTCCATTGAGACTCCCCCATCTACCTGTAGCCAGATAGGACGATCTCCAATTATCTCTCGTGTGCGCTTAACTTTTTCCATCATCTCGTGCATAAACTTTTGACCTCCAAAGCCTGGCTCCACTGTCATGATTAAAAACATATCTACCTCATCCAGACAATCTGCATAGGCCTCTATAGATGTCACTGGTTTGAGTCCAAGGCCAGCACGCGCTCCAGCTTTACGTATTGCTCGAAGAGTCGATGTGATATCTCTCGTTGCTTCGGCATGGATTGTCACACTGCTACATCCCACCTCAGCATAGGCAGGGGCTATTGCATCGACATCGGCCACCATCAAGTGCGCGTCGACTGCGATCGGGCACTCTTTAATGATCTGACTGGCACGCTCAAAATCAAATGTAAAATTTGGTACGAAAATATTATCCATCACGTCTAAATGGATGAGATCTGATTCGGCAGCTATTCGCCCAATCTCATACCCAAGATTTGTGAGATCTGCATTTAAAATACTTGGGGTGATTTTTATCTCGCGCGACATGTGATTACCTTAACTTTTCTTTCTCAGTACAGCCAAGTACATGGCATCTGTGCCGTGTCGATGTGTCCATAGCGCCATCGCTGCATCCCTAGTTGCATCTGTCAATGTATCTGGAAGGTATGGAGCTAAATCAACGAGCTCCATCGCTGGGTAATGCTTTAAAATATCATTTACCTGCACAGTGGTTTCAGCTAAATGGGGTGAACAGGTTGCATAGCCAAGAACGCCTCCATTATTGAGTGAGCCAATCGCAGATTTCACGAGCTCTCGCTGCAACTGCGTTAGTTCGCGCAGATCCGTTAATGTTCGCCGCCAACGTACTTCAGGCCGTCGTCGTAATGCACCAAGACCGGTACACGGTGCATCGATCAAAATCGCATCGAAGCTCTCATTGTGTATAGCTATCTCTCTTCCATCACCTGTCCAAACGCGGGCACCATGTACAACACGCTTCACGAGCTCGGATCGAGGAGTTGAAATCTCATTTGCAGTAAATGCGACACCACGCTGGGCCGCAATCGATGAGAGAAGTGCCGCCTTTCCTCCGGGACCTGCGCATAGATCGAGCCATGCACTCCCACCTGCAACAGATGCAAAAACAGTTGCCACTAATTGTGAGCCCTCATCCTGGACGCCGGCTAATCTATGACGAATCAATTCGAGGGAGCCAGGGTTGCCTTTCCATCTTGCACCAAGTTGCGAATATGTCGTTGCCTCCGCACCTAGCGCAATCAGATCACTCTGCGTTGAGTATCCAGGCCAGGCCACAAGTGTCGGACGAGCAGGTATGTTATTGATAGCAAGTGCGGCCTCAACCTGATCCCAATCTTTTAAGAGATCGTAATATGCCGAGATGATCCATTCTGGGTGTGAAAATTGAATCGACATTCGCACCACTGGATCTTTTATCTCTGCTAACGGTGCAAACCAATCATCTATCGATCGTCGAGCCACGCTACGAAGTAGTGCGTTGACAAAGCTCGCCTTTGATTCACCAACTCGTTTGCGTGCAACTTCTACAGTGGCAGCAACTGCGGCATGATCTGGGATGCGCATCTCGTGAATCTGATGCACACCAAGTCGGGCCACATCAATAATGCCAGGATCTACTTCCCCCCATGGTCGATCACTAATCTGGGCTAGAACCCAATCGTGTTTACCTTGCATACGTAGCGTTCCATAGACAAGCTCTGTAACGAGATTGCGATCTCGCTCTTCCAAGCTGCTAGAGGTCAGAGCTTGAGGCAGGAGAAGATTTGAATATCCTTCATTTCTATTGACCTCTGTGATTAAATCAAAGGCTAATAAACGTGGAGCATCGGGCTTTGGAGATTTAAAGGTATTGCGGCGCGCTTCAACCAAAGTGGGCACCTGGTGATAGGCGTGCTCCTCGTGCCCAGTCCCCTGCCTTCATCTCTTTTTTTCCGGCCGGGACTACCGTGAGCAATGAAAGGGCGGTCTTTGATCCACAGCCCACAACTACATCGCCATCGATAATCGCAATCTCACCAATCGATAGCTCACCCTGTGAGATCTTGGCGCGCGTGAGTTTAAAGCCGGCGCCATCCCATGTACTCCAAGCACCAGGTGCTGGATAAAAAGCACGAACTTTGCGCAAAATCTCATCTGCGCTCTGACTCCAATTAATCTCTGCCTCTTTCTTGGAGATCTTGGGAGCAGCTGAGCTGATGCCCACTTGTTTCTGTGGCGACACACCATTAGCAATTGCAGTCAGTGCAGCCTCAACTACATCTGGGCCCATCTGTGCAAGTGCCTCCATTAACTCACCTGTTCGCCATGTGGGATCGATTGCTAACTGCGCACTGGTATAGATAGGTCCAGTATCCATCCCCTTATCAAGTGCAAAAACGGTGACTCCTGTGATCGTTTCACCATTTTCTATCGCCCGTTGCACAGGGGCTGCACCTCGGTAAGCGGGAAGTAATGAGAAATGCAGATTTAGAAAACCTTGGCGAGGAAGTGTGAGAATCTCTTCGGGTAGCAAGATGCCGTAGCCGATTGTAATAACACAGTCGAGATCCTCTACGTGGCCAACGAGATCATGTGGTGACTCGGGGCGAAGAAGGTGGGTTCCATTCTCAATCGCCCATTTGGCAACGGGTGAGGCCGAGATCTCTTGGCCACGACCAGAGGGACGATCGGGCTGTGTGATCACGCAGGCTATTTCATGAGAGGAAGAGGCAAGCCAATTAAGTACCGGTAGCGCAACGCTCGGAGTAGCCGCTACTCCGATGCGCATTATGTGCTCCGTCCGAAAATACTATGTGGTGAAGTTTTAATTGTGATATCTCTTGTTGACTCATTAAACCAATCAGACTCACGGATATCCTTCATCGCGATTTTGCGATCGGCCTTACTCATGCGATCGATAAATAAAATTCCATCTAAGTGATCGTTCTCATGTTGTAGTGCACGTGCTAGCAGCTCTGATCCATCGACTTCAATAGGCTCTCCAAACATGTTGAAGCCACGTGCTACTGCACGCAAGGATCGAGGCGTTGGATAGGTCAGATCGGGGAAGGATAGGCAGCCCTCTTCATCGATTTCGATCTCTCCGCTCATAACTAAAGTGGGATTAATGAGATGGCCTAATACGTCATCTACATGCCAGACAAAAGCCCTCAACGAGACACCAATCTGGGGAGCTGCCAATCCGGCTCCAGGGGCGTTGAGCATAGTTTCAGTTAAATCGGCGATCAAGGTTCGAATCTCTTTATCAAAATCGACAACTAAGGCCGCTGGGGTAATAAGAACTGGGTCACCGAAGTGGCGAATCTCCTGCAAACTCATTTGGCAATCCTATCAAAGTGTTACAGTGAATATGGATCAATTCTTATCCTCAGATAATCCTTCTTCGCAATACTGCGCTTGCGGGCTAACTCATGCAGAAAAATAGTTAAGGTTTTTGCGTCCTGCTGTGGACAGTACAACACAATCTTTGCCTCTCCCTTTCCAATATCACTTGGACCAAAAACCCGAACCGATGAAGGTATACGTTCATCGATAATCGCTTTACGAAATCCGCCAGCCAAGGAAGTGAACTCTTTAGCGCTACCACTAATAACGAAACTAGAGACAAATGGCGGCAGTGGAATCTCTAAACGCTCACCTAGCTCTCGACGAATCATTGCCCCTGGATTCCATCTAGCCACCGATGAAACAATCGGATGCACCTCATCTATGCATAGTAAGACCGCACCCTTTGGAGTAATCATCGCTGCAGTTTCAAAGATAAGTTCGCGTGCACGCTCTTGGGCACGTAAATCTGAATGTGCAAAAAACTTCAGAGCCTCAAGCACTACGACTGCGGCATATCCCCCCTCGACTTTAGGAGCTGCCCCAGGAGTTGCTATAACTATCGCAGATCGATTCTCAATCTGAGCCTTGATGACATCGCCGTAGGAGAGAATAATCGGAACACCAGCAAATGCCCGTGAGATCTCCTCTCCTGCTCTTTCTATTCCGCGTCCGCCAATATATTGCTTATTACGCTGGCACCAAGAGCATGACCATTCAGGAAAGGTAGATTGGCAGACTGTGCAGGAGGGCGCTGAACTCTTTGAGGCAACAATTAGACGCCCGCCGCAACTACACATTGCTAAATTCTTACAGTGAGCACAGAGTATTGCGTTTCCATATCCTTTTCGTGCAATCATAAATAGGACGGGTCCTTTAGTAAGTGCGCTACGGATATCTGTGAAGATTCGCCCCGGTAAAATTGATCCGTCGTCAGATGAAAAAGCCTTCACTGCTAAACGATGGGAGTGCGTGATATATGTCAATCGCTTAGCATCGATGAGGGCTGATAGTTCAAGTGATGGAACATATCCAGTAAAGATCAGATCAAACTTCTCGATATTACGGCGAAGAGACAGGATTTCGCGTACGTTCCAACCAGGGCTACGAATTTCATAATGCTCGTGTGATGACTCCTTATAAACAATAACCGTTGATAGATCGGCTATGGGCAAAAATACTGAGCTACGCGCTCCGACGATCAATGTATTTTGCGCGTTCATAGCATGCAAATAGTTTTCATAGCGCTGGGCCCGAGAGATTGAACTATCAAGGCGTAGATATGTTAAATTCTTTAATTCGGCACTACGGCAGATTTCATCAATATCGCGCTCATCAGGTGCTATAACTAGAACTGAGCCATCTCTGAGTGCTCGATTGGCCAGCAGGATTACCTCATCGGCGGGATTAACATAGGGTTCAAAGGCGATAAATGAATAGATTCCGGTTGAGTTCTTATCTCTGAGCTTTGGAATATTCTGCGTGGCAAACTTCTTATCGACATGTGCAACTCTTGCAGGTATCGCCGTTCGCAGAATATCAAAGGCATTGGTAGCCCAATACGCAGATACAGCGTCGATAAGTTGAATTGAGAGTTGAGTTGCAACCGGATGCGGTGATAAAACCTTAGTTATTGGTTTTATTGCGCCAGGTGTCTTAGATGTATCAAATCGCTCAAGAACGAGCGCCTCTACTTCACGACCATTGAATGGAACCTGTACGCGCACGCCAACTTGAACTAAATCCGAGAGCGCCTCTGGGACGCTGTAGTCGAAGCTTTGATCAAGATGAAAGACGCCTGTATCAACCCACGTTCGAACAAAGGGTCTATCGAGGGCGGGTGATTCGGGCCGAGCAATAATCTGCGATTTTAAGCGCAGGCGGCCCGGCGTTGCCACACTCTACTTAATTGCACTTTGTAGTGCGTTAACCCGATCAGTGCGCTCCCAGGCAAACTCTGGAAGTTCGCGACCGAAGTGGCCATAGGCACTTGTTAATTTATATATTGGACGCAAGAGCTCGAGATCTCTAATAATTGCAGCTGGTCGCAGATCAAAGGTCGCAAGAACTGCATCTTGGATCTTTGCAACTGGAACTGTTTCAGTACCGAATGTCTCTACGAAGAGTCCAACTGGTTGGGCCTTGCCAATTGCATAAGCAACCTGTACTTCACAGCGACGTGCAAGTCCTGCAGCAACAACGTTTTTGGCAACCCAGCGCATGGCATAGGCGGCAGATCTATCTACCTTTGATGGATCTTTTCCACTAAATGCTCCCCCACCGTGACGGGCCATTCCACCGTATGTATCGACGATAATTTTGCGACCAGTCAAACCAGCATCGCCCATTGGCCCACCGATAACAAAGCGGCCAGTTGGATTGATAAGAGTTTTAAGATCTTTTCGTGGAAGATCAATCGTCGACAGGATTGGTTCGATTACATATTCGATAATCTCTGGAGTTAACTTCGATGCCACATCCACATCTTCGGCATGCTGGCTAGAGATTACCACGGTATTGAGGGCAACTGCACGGTCGCCATCGTATTCGATAGTCACTTGTGTCTTACCATCGGGGCGAAGATAGGGCAGCGCGCCAGATTTGCGCACTTTGGAGAGCTGGGCAGCTAGGGCATGTGCTAGCCAGATTGGTAGTGGCATCAGCTCTTTAGTGTCATCGCATGCATAGCCAAACATCAAACCTTGATCACCTGCTCCTTGCAAATCTAATGGATCGGCACCTGCTGCTACGCGGTGCTCGTATGCATCATTAACGCCCTGAGCAATATCTTGGGACTGAGCTCCGATTGATATTGATACTCCACAACTATTTCCATCAAAGCCCTTCTCTGATGAGTCGTATCCAATATTTAAAACAGTATCGCGAACAATTGTGTTGACATCGGCATAGCCATCGGTTGTTACTTCACCGGCTACGTGAACCTGACCCGTTGTAATCAAGGTTTCAACGGCTACTCGACTTTTAGGATCCTGGGTTAGAAGTGAGTCAAGAACGGCATCCGAGATCGCATCTGCGATCTTGTCTGGATGTCCTTCAGTTACAGATTCTGAGGTAAAGAGGCGTTTTGACATATTTTTAGCCTAACTGCCGGATGGCGTGATCAAGAAGAAGATTTGCTAGAGCGTCTTTGGAGACTTCCTTGAGCGCTATATCCGCACCAGTGCGTGTGAGAATCATACCCGAAGTCGTATCTTTTCCAAAGATTGCGCCGTTGCTCACGTCGTTGACATAAATAATATCTAAGCCCTTAGACACCAATTTAGCTCGAGCCGACTCAACAAGATTACTAGTCTCAGCGGCAAAGCCAATCATGACCTGCGCCGCTTTTCGCGCTCCGAGCTCGGCTAATAGATCTGGATTCGGCTCTAATTCAATCGATGTAAAGAGGGATTTCTTAATCTTTTCAACAACACTGCGTACTGGTTTTGCATCAGCAACTGCTGCGCACATGATAAGAACATCACACGAATCAAAGGCATCGGCTAAGCCCACGCGCATGTCGGCGGCGCTTTCAACGTGAGTAACGGTGAGCCCCTGCAAGGTTGATGTATCCATGTTGGCGGCAACTAAGTGGACCTCGGCTCCTCGCAGCAGCGCAGCTTTAGCTATGGCTATCGACTGCTTTCCCGATGAGCGGTTGCCTATAAAACGCACTGGGTCGATCGCCTCACGTGTGCCACCACCAGAGATTAAAATCTTTCTGCCCTTGAAATCTTGAAGATTTCCTGTCATTGAATCAAATTTCTCAATGATCGCTGAAACCTCTGGAAATCTTCCCTGCCCGGAATCACTGCCGGTCAAACGCCCAACCTCGGGTTCCATGACTACATAGCCACGAGCGCGCAGCACCTCAACATTTGTAACCGTTGCTGCGTCGTTCCACATCTGTGGATGCATTGCAGGAACGATCATGATTGGCACATTCGATGCTAAGACCAAGTTGGTCAGCAGATCATCTGCGCGTCCTGCAGCAATTCGTGCGATTAAATCCGCTGTTGCTGGGGCAATAAGAAAGAAATCGCTGCGCTCGGCAATTGAGATATGTGAGACCTCATGAGTATTTTCCCAAACGTGACTCATCACTGGGCGCCCCGATAACGCTGCCCACGTAGCTGCACCAACAAAGTTAAGAGATGAGGGTGTCGGTACTACTGTTATTACATATCCGCGATCTTGCAGGCGACGCAGAAGATCACATGCTTTATAGGCCGCGATTCCCGCTCCAACTCCGAGAACAACCTCACGAGTGCCGGCAGACATATGTAGGAAAGAGGCTATTTAAGCCGTTGGTTCGAGATTTTCAATAGTGAGTAAGCCTTCATTGATCTCGCGTAGTGCGATAGATAGCGGCTTCTCATGTACATGTGTCTCAACGAGAGGCCCAACATACTCAAGCAGGCCTTCTCCGAGCTGTGAATAATATGCATTGATCTGACGTGCTCGCTTTGCAGCATAGAGAACAAGGCTGTACTTAGAGCCACTCTTGTCTAGGAGTTCATCAATCGGTGGATTTGTAATGCCATCCATGCTTTTTCCCCGCTCATATCGCACTGCAACCATGTGGTTAAGAGGTCAATCCTATCAGTTGTTCTACGACCCTCTCGACCCGATCATTAACGATAACGAGGTCAAAGAAGGGGGCAGCGGCCAGCTCATCTTGGGCTAACTGCAACCTCTCGGCTCGGCGCTCGGGATTATCTGTACCGCGACCTTCCAGGCGGGCTACTAACTCCTCCCATGTTGGAGGCTCTAAAAAGACAAGCAGGCAAGAGGGAAGGTGTGACTTGACTTGCCTAGCGCCATCGATCTCAATCTCAAGCAGGACGTTTCGACCTGCAAGGAGAGCCTCTTCAACTGCTGAACTGGGCGTGCCATATCTATTTCCAGCAAACTCTGCCCACTCTAAAAACTCATCGTTGCGAACTCTTCGAGAAAACTCTTCATCGCTAATAAAGAAATAATCGACACCGTCATGTTCATTAGCGCGTGGTGATCTAGTTGTTGCTGAAACGCTCACCCAGAAATCTCCAGAGGCGCGTAATCTGGCGGCCACAGTACTTTTGCCGACCCCACCAGGACCCGAGAGAACAAGGAGTTTGCCTGGCTTTGGCGCATGAGAGGATTTCATAAACTCGTTCCGTAACTCTTTAATCTGATGGCGACCTAATCCGGCAATTCTACGCGTTGGTGAGATATTTAATCGCTCCATCAAGGCACTAGCACGTACCTTTCCAACACCACTTAATGCCTCTAAGAGTTCACGCACTCTCATCTTGGCCACAGCATCTTCATTTGCCGCTATCTCTAGCACTGTATCGATAGAGAACTCGCCGCTTTTAATCTTGGACTTGATATCGGCCCTGCGCTTTCGCGATTGACTTGCCTTTAATAGTGCAGCCGCACGCTCTTCGGCAGTGAGTATCGGAGGTGCGCCCATGATGGAAATCTAGTCCAATGGCGATCAGATTAGAGAATCTGAGAGCAGATGAGCTCAGTGCGCTCACGCATCGCCGATACGCCTTCACTCCAAACCGAGGTAATTGGCCTTCCTATAACAACGAGATTTGCGCCTCTATCTATCGCCTCACGTGGTGTCATAGTCCTGCTCTGATCATCGCTGGATGAGAACTCTGGCGGTCGAACACCTGGTGTAATGATTGTTATCTCTGGGCCAACACTTTGACGGATAGCAAGAATTTCAAGTGGAGAGCAGACAATTGCCCGCGCCCCACCGCCAACTGCAACTTTAGATAGAACAACTGCGCTATCCAGGGCGTTTTCCTTAAACCCAATATCTGCTACATCATTTTCAGAAAGCGAGGTTAAAATCGTAACACCAGTTACAAAAGTGGAGGGTACTGCCTCTACCGCAGCGGCAATCATCGCACTGCCCCCAGATGCATGCACTGTTAAATACTTTGGGCGAAGTGAAGATATCGCACGTGCGGCACCGCTAACTGTGTGAGGGATATCGTGGAGTTTTAAATCAAGAAAAATATCGCTATCGGTCTCACTTGTAATAGCGCGAACACCCTCATGGCCAAAAGTTAAGAAAAACTCTAATCCTAATTTGTAGACAGATACCAAACCTTGTGTTGCCTTTACCCATTCAATCGCAATCGATAAATCTGAGGTATCCACGGCTAGAACAACAGGTGCCTTCATTGTCATCTTATTGAGCCGTCTCAATACGGTGAGCAAAGCCGATGGCATCTCGCAGTGACGTAAAACCTTTTGCACTTAAAAGATCTTTCAACTCTTGGGCTGTAGAGATTAAGGCCATGGGATTACCGAAGCTGGCAGTACCAATAGAAACACCAGAGGCGCCGGCGGCAATCATCTCAAGTGCATCTCGACCGTTAGTGATTCCGCCCATTCCGAGGATGGGAACTTTAGGCATAGCTTCGTGGACTTGATAGACGGCACGAACGGCTATCGGTCGTATAGCAGGACCTGACAAACCACCTGTTTTACCACCCAGATGTGGGCGCATCGTGTCAAGGTTAATTACCATTCCAAGCACGGTGTTTATCAGCGCCAATGCATCGGCTCCGGCATCGATAACACCTCGAGCAATTGAGACTAAATCCGTTACATCAGGAGATAGCTTTGCAATGATTGGTAGCTCGCCCCCAATAGTTCGACGCACGCCATCGATAACACGACGTGATGCATCGGGATCACAAGCAAATACCAGTCCACGATTTTCAACATTCGGACATGAAATATTTACTTCAATTGCGCTAATACCAGAAACGGAGAGAAGCTTTCGGGCCAGAGTTGAATACTCTTCAATCGTCTCCCCCGCAATTGAAACGATAATGCGGGCCTTCTGCTCGATTAAATAGGGGATATCTTTAGCGATAAAGGCATCGATTCCTGGGCCCTGAAGTCCGATTGAGTTAAGCATGCCGCTAGGAGTTTCAGCCATACGTGGTGTGGGACGGCCAGTACGCGCCTTGCTCATCACCGATTTTGTTACAACACCGCCAAGATCATGCAGAGGGAAAAACTGTGCGAGTTCACGGCCAGAGCTTGCGCATCCACTTGCTGTAAAGATCGGATTTGGAAACCAAGCATTTCCAATTGTCGTTGAGAGATCAACACTCGTCATAAAACTTGACCTACTTTGTCCCACTGAACATAGGCACCATCCATGACTGGACCGTCGATGCATGAGCGCAGCATTGACACGGCGCCAGTTTCATCGGCGACGGGAAGTACACATGTCATACAGATACCAATTCCACAGGCCATCGACTCTTCAACTGCACATTGGTGAATGACATCGCTTTGTGATGTGATCGCATTGATTGCCGAGAGCATCGCCATTGGTCCACAGGAGTAAATAACTGCGATATCCATATCATTAATTAATGAGGCGATGGGATCTGTAACTCGACCCATCTGACCCATTGAACCATCCTCGGTATAAATCCGAAGAGAGTTAACTGCGCGCTTACCCTCCATGGGTGCATAAATCTTTCCAGCCGTACTTGCACCCAGCAACATATCAACTCGACAGCCACGGGCATTGAGAACTTCAGCTAATCCAAATAGAGGCGCTGAGCCATATCCCCCACCGACAAGCAAAACTTGTACTGGCTCTGTTGGAATACCAAAAGCAGTTCCAAGTGGAACGACGAGATTTAGCGTTGCGCCCTCTAGCTGGGCACATAACCATCGACTGCCCTGGCCGTGTGCTGCAACGATGAGCTCCATAGTCCCACCAAAATTGGTACTAGTAGATACACGTGAGATAGCAAAAGCACGTCGCAGGACCATACCCGATGTCTCACCACCGACACTTATCGCAACAAAGTTGCCTGGTTTACATAACTGTGCAAGATCGCCGATATTTATTATTAACTGGTGGTATTGGCCAACACGTTTGTTACTTACTAGCGTGGCACTAATCTGTGCGGCATTTTTATTAATCAGCGCCATCTCTAAGCCAGCCACTCTTGCAGTGACTTAATTGATAACTCGTGTGATTGTAGGAAACGAATTCCTTCTACGGCTGCATTAAAGCCGGCAGTAGTAGTAATAATTGGAATCGATCGCTGCACTGCAGCGGTGCGAATGAGCCAGCCATCGGCTCGAACGCCCCGTCCTACTGGTGTATTAATCACTAAATCAATATCCCCCGAGTTAATTATCTCTACGATCGTCGGTTCACCCATCGGCCCCGTACCATCTGAATTTTTACGAACAGATATGGAAACTACTCCATGTTCGGCCAAATATCGCGCTGTTCCATCGGTTGCCAAGATTCTAAAACCTAATGTGGCTAATCCGGCGGCTGCCTCTATCCCTGATGCCTTGTCCTTATCGGCAAGGGATATAAATACTGTTCCGCCCTTTGGTAGTGGACCAAAGGCCTGTATCTGTGACTTTGCATAGCTCTCTCCAAAGCCTGGGGAGATACCCATGACTTCACCTGTAGATCGCATCTCAGGACCGAGAATCGCATCGACACCACGGCCATCGGTACGGCGGAATCGATTCCACGGAAGCACCGCCTCTTTCACAGATACTCCCTTTGCTAGGCCATCACCGGATTTCGGCAAGATACCCTCGCTGCGAAGCTCTGCAATTGATGCTCCTAGTGAGATGCGTGCGGCCGCCTTGGCTAATGCAACACCTGTCGCCTTACTAACAAATGGCACGGTACGTGATGCACGTGGATTAGCCTCTAACACGTAAAGGGTATCTCCAGCTATTGCAAATTGAATATTAATCAGTCCAAGGACTCCAACACCTTGAGCAATCTTTGTCGTAGCTATTTTAATCTCCGTTAACTGCGCCGAAGAGATTGTCATGGATGGAAGCACGCAGGCGCTATCACCACTATGAATTCCTGCCTCTTCAATATGCTCCATGACTCCACCCAAGAAGAGCTCGCTACCATCGAAGAGGGCATCAACATCTATTTCTATTGCGCTATCTAAAAATCGATCGACCAAAACTGGATGATCAGGTGTTATATCCGTGGCGCGTGTTATAAATCCGGCAAGGGCGCTATCGTCGTAGACAATCTCCATTCCTCGTCCACCTAAGACAAAGGATGGTCGTACGAGTACGGGATAACCAATGCGGGTAGCGATTGTTATCGCCTCCAACTGTGAGGATGCCATACCAAACTCTGGTGCATTAAGGCCTTGATCTACCAATATCTGACCAAATGCGCCACGCTCTTCAGCTAAGTTAATCGCCTCGGGACTGGTACCTAAAATAACCACACCGTTGGCCTTTAATCCAGCTGCAAGTCCTAATGGTGTCTGTCCACCAAGCTGAGTAATTACTCCCAAAACTGGTCCAGTTAGCGTTTCAGCGTGAATTACCTCCAGCACATCTTCAAGTGTGAGTGGTTCAAAATACAGACGGTTACTAGTGTCATAGTCAGTTGAAACAGTTTCGGGGTTGCAGTTAATCATTATCGTTTCATAACCTGCAGCCCGAAGTGCAAAGGATGCATGAACACAGGAATAATCAAACTCAATACCTTGACCGATACGGTTAGGACCACTTCCTAAGATAATGACAGCTGGAGTTGTTCGTGGGCGTACCTCACTCTCCTCCTCATAACTTGAATAGTGATACGGAGTGAAGGCTTCAAACTCGGCCGCGCACGTATCTACCGTCTTGTAGACCGGTCTGATATTTAAGTGATGCCTAATCCGTCGCACTTCATCCTCAGGAATCCCGCGCAGTGTGGCGATCTGTGCATCTGAAAAGCCTGCACCTTTTGCATCCTTTAAAAGCTCCATACTGAGTTCACCTGGCAGAGCGATGATTGCTGCATGTTCATTAATTAATTGAATCTGTCGCAAGTACCATGGATCGATTTTGCACGCCGCAAAGATTTCGTCGATCGTTGCACCTGCCCACAAAGCACGTTGCACCTGCTGCAAGCGATACTCAGTTGGCACGGCTAGGGCCGATAAAAGCTCCTGTAGTTCATCGCCTTTTACTTGCGGCCATGTAAATATCGCCTCTTTGCGCTCCAGTGATCGCAACGCCTTCATCAACGCCTCCGAAAACGAGCGACCAATAGCCATCGCCTCTCCAACGCTCTTCATGGTCGTTGTCAGACGTGGGTCAGCATCGGCAAATTTCTCAAAGGCAAATCGCGGCACCTTTACAACTACGTAATCTAAGGTTGGCTCAAAAGAGGCTGGCGTGAGCTTAGTAATATCGTTTTGAATCTCATCCAAGGTATAACCGATAGCTAACTTCGTTGCAATTTTAGCTATTGGAAATCCAGTTGCCTTTGATGCCAAGGCGCTTGATCGTGAAACACGTGGATTCATTTCAATAACGATAATTCGGCCATTTGCTGGGTTAACGGCAAACTGGATGTTGCATCCGCCTGTATCAACACCAACTTCGCGGATAATATCTAGAGATAAATTACGTAATATCTGATACTCGACATCGGTCAAAGTCATAGCCGGCGCTACGGTTATCGAATCACCGGTATGGACCCCCATGGGATCTATGTTTTCAATACTGCACACAATCACAACATTGTCTTTGCGATCGCGCATAACTTCGAGCTCGTACTCCTTCCAGCCGATAATCGACTCTTCCAGCAGAACTTCAGATGTTGGGCTATGTCGCAGTCCTGCGCCAGCTATCTGTTCCAGCTCCTTGGAATCAAAAGCAATACCAGAACCTAAGCCACCCATTGTGAAGGAGGGACGAATAACGACTGGAAAACCTAGTTTTTTTACTCCTTCAATAACATCGTCCATCGTATGACAGATCACAGATTTAGCAGATTCACCGCCAACCTTTGCAACGATCTCACGAAAGAGCTCACGATTTTCGCCACGATTGATGGCATCCACATCGGCGCCGATTAAACGCACTCCGTATTTCGCCAGAATTCCTTTATGAAAAAGATCGATAGCGGCATTAAGGGCGGTTTGTCCGCCAAGGGTTGCTAAGACTGCATCGGGTTTTTCATGGGCGATAATCTTTTCAATCGCATCAGATGTTATGGGTTCGATATAGGTAGCATCGGCAAACTCTGGATCGGTCATAATCGTTGCAGGATTGGAGTTAACAAGAACTACTCGAATCCCCTCTTCGCGAAGCACGCGACAGGCCTGGGTGCCCGAATAATCGAATTCGCATGCCTGGCCAATAACAATAGGTCCGCTACCGATAACGAGAACTGATTTAATCGATGGATCTAATGGCATTAGGCAGGCACTTTCTTACTCATCAACTCAATAAAGCGATCAAAGAGATATGCCGCATCGTGGGGCCCAGCGGCCGCTTCTGGATGGTACTGAACAGAGAAAGCTGGACGATCCAGTAACTGTAAGCCTTCAACTACTCCATCATTGAGCGATACATGGGTGACTTCTCCCCTGCCATAAACCGTTGAGAACTCGGTATCGGTAGGGGCTTTGAGTGCAAAGCCATGATTATGTGATGTTATCTCCACTGTGCCCGTATTTTTATCGATTACTGGTTGGTTAATCCCACGGTGTCCAAATGTCAATTTGTAGGTTTCAAATCCCAATGCCCGACCTAATATCTGGTGCCCAAAACAAATTCCAAAGATAGGGATCTCCTTCAATAATACTTCTCGCACTAACTCAATCGTGTCCAGCATGGTCGCTGGATCGCCCGGACCGTTAGATATAAATACTCCATCTGGGTTAAGCGATGCGATATCTTCAATAGTTGAGTTAAATGGAAGAACATGAACCTCGACTCCACGCTGGGCTAGAGCCTTTGGTGTTGCAGCCTTTATTCCCAGATCGAGTGCGGCTACTACGAACTTTCTCTCTCTCATGGCTGGCACGACATACGGCTGTGGAGTTGAAACATCGGCAACTAAAAATGCGCCACTCATCGCCTCTATCTTACGAACTTCTACGACCATTTCTTCTCGGGAGAGATCTAGACCAGAGAAGATTCCTACGCGCATTGAGCCACGATCGCGAAGATGGCGTGTAATTGCACGTGTGTCAACGTTTTGAATACCAACAATATTGTTGGCGATTAATTCGGCCTCTAACGAGTTTTCGCTGCGCCAGTTTGATGTCAGTGTCGATGGATTACGTACAACAAAACCTGCAACCCAGATTTTTGAAGACTCATTATCGGCGCTGTTTACTCCAGTGTTACCAATATGTGGCGCAGTCATCACGACCACTTGCTTGTGGTAGGAGGGATCGGTGAGTGTCTCTTGATAACCAGTCATACCTGTTTGAAATACCGCTTCGCCAAAAGTTTTACCGGCAGCTCCCCAGGACTTTCCTTCGAAAATTCTGCCATCATCTAAGACAAAGAAAGCTTTACTCACCGAGCATCACCGGTCTCCACAAGCACACCGTTCATGAGTGTAGGTACTCCGTTAAAGAATGTATGCGTAATGACACCTGGCAGCTCGTAACCATGGAAAGGGGTATTACGACTCTTGGATGCCACCAAATCCCTATCGACAGTCCATGATGCACCGGGATTGATAATCATTAAATTGGCCCGTGCCCCGATCTCTAAGTTTCGGCCCTGTTCAACATAGCCTGCAATCCTTGCCGGCGCTGTAGATAAACGATCTGCAACTTGCGCCCAGTTCATAAGCCCTGAATCAACCATTGTTTTCTGAACGATCGAGAGAGCGGTTTCAAGACCTAGCATTCCAAAGGAGGCCTCACTCCACTCACACTCTTTCGACTCAGTGCTATGTGGGGCGTGATCGGTTGCAACGATATCGATGGTGCCATCGGCTAGAGCCTCACGCAGGGCCATTACATCTTTCTCGGTGCGAAGCGGTGGATTCACTTTAAAAACCGGATTATATGAACGAGCTAACTCATCGGTTAAAAGAAGATGATGCGGGGTGACTTCGGCGCTGACATTGATTCCACGCGCCTTGGCCCAGCGGATTATCTCTACTCCCCCAGCCGTAGTCACATGACAGATGTGTAGTCGAGATTTAACATGATCTACGAGTAAAACATCGCGCGCGATAATTGCCTCTTCTGCAATGGCAGGCCAGCCTTTAAGTCCTAATATTGCAGATACTGCACCCTCATTCATCTGCGAACCAACGGTTAAACGTGGCTCTTGCGCATGTTGTGCTATCACTCCATCAAACTTCTTTATATATTCAAGGGCACGACGCATCACTAAAGGATCAAATACGCAGTTGCCATCATCACTAAATACACGAACCCGCGCTATTGATTCTGCCATCGCTCCGATTTCAGAGAGAGCGCTACCTTCGAGTCCCTTTGTTACCGCTCCGATTGGAAAGACATCGAGTAAACCCGCCTCTTGACCTAATCGATAAACCTGCTCAACAACGCCGGCATTATCGGCAACGGGAGATGTGTTTGCCATTGCAGAGAGTGCAGTAAAGCCACCTTTGGCTCCAGAGCGCGATCCAGAGAGAACAGTCTCTGCATCTTCTCGACCTGGCTCGCGCAGATGTGTGTGAAGATCAACTAAACCTGGAAGTAGTATCGAGCCTTTAACATCGATAACCATTGCATCGGCGTCGATGATATTTACGGCACGGTTCTTAATTAATCCATCAGCTATGAGTACATCACTTTTTGACCCATCTGGGAGTGATCCATTTTTAAGTAGATATCGCTCGGTCGCCATTACTTGCTACCTGCTTCCAAAGGTTGACCTGCTAACAAGACATACAAAATGGCCATTCGCACGCTGACGCCATTTGCCACCTGTTCAACAATCACAGAACGGGCACTGTCGGCGACTTCTGCTGCAATTTCCAATCCACGATTCATTGGACCAGGGTGCATCACTATTGAATCAGGAGACATCAATTTAAGGCGATCGGCATTTAGACCAAAGTATCGCGAGTATTCACGTGCACTTGGAAAGAAGAGATCACTCATGCGCTCTTGCTGTACGCGCAACATCATCACTACATCGACTGTGGTTAAGACTGAATCTAAATTATAGGAAATCTTTACTGGCCAGCTTTCAACACCAACAGGCAAAAGCGTCGGCGGTGCCACTAGTGTGACGCTGGCACCCAAGAGCGTTAGCAGTAGGACATTAGATCTAGCAACACGTGAGTGCAAAACATCACCCACTATTGCTACTCGAATTCCAACTAAATCTGGTGAACCCTTACCAAGATGTTTTCTTATAGTGAAGGCATCGAGTAAAGCTTGGCTGGGATGCTCATGAGTGCCATCGCCTGCATTGATAACACTGCCAAGCATCCATTCCGAGTCAGCTAAACGTTGAGGCGCACCCGATGCACTATGTCGAATAACGACTGCATCGGCGCCCATCGCCTGCAATGTAAGTGCAGTGTCTTTAAGGGATTCACCTTTGCTCAGACTCGATCCCTTTGCAGAAAAGTTAATAACATCGGCCGACAGGCGTTTAGCGGCAGCCTCAAAAGAGATACGGGTGCGCGTTGAATCCTCAGCAAAGAGGTTCACAATTGTTCGGCCACGTAATGTCGGAAGTTTTTTCACCGCTCCATCACTAACGCGAGCTAGTTCGGTAGCAGTATCCAGAATCGAAATCGCCTGTGCCTTTGAGAGATCTGATATCGATAGTAGGTGGCGCATTAGATTGCCTCAATCAAAACTTCATCCACGCCATCAATCTCAGTTAACTGCACTTTTACAGACTGGGCGATCGACGTGGGGAGATTTTTGCCAACGAAATCAGCTCTAATTGGTAGTTCGCGGTGGCCTCTATCAACCAGGACAGCTAACTGGACGGTGTGCGGGCGACCGATCTCACCTAAGGCATCGAGGGCGGCGCGGATAGTGCGTCCAGAGAATAAAACATCATCGATCAAAACTACTTCGCGCCCTTCAATCCCAGTGTTTGGGATCGATGTCGGCATTATCGGCCGTGGTGGACGCATGCGCAGATCATCGCGGTGCATGGTGATATCTAGCATCCCAACTGGTATCTCGTGTTCTACGATCTGACTCATGGTCGCTGCGATTCGCAGAGCTAGATGGGCCCCGCGAGTTGGAATACCGAGCAGCGTGATCTGATCTGTTGAAGGGTTAGCTTCGAGAATTTCATGGGAAATACGTATCAACGCACGTGAGATATCGGGTGCGGACAGGGCAACGCTCATCTAAATCTCCTTCCCCATCTCTCAGGATGGGTCGTTAAAGGATGCGTGGCA